>JAJRZI010000101.1 GCA_024275295.1 Gammaproteobacteria bacterium
CGTATGGCAGATAGAGCCTATCTCTCTCAAGAAGTAGCCGCCTGGGTGGAAAATAGAAATTCAAGCAAAAGTGAGATGAATTGGCGCTTCACAAGTGAGGATGCTCGGATCAAATTAAAGCACCTCTATCCGTCAATATAACCTGGACGGTGTGCTAGTACTCTATCCAGGTTATTTTGACGGGTTCAGTTGATCTGTCAGTACTCATGGCAAGGCACGTCTCGCAGCAAATGGCCTTAGTCCTTTGCAAGAGTCAATAAATTTTACAGTTGTTTTATCCCTAATTAAAGATTGACTCCTTTTTATAATAACTGGCAACATATTGTAATCCATGCAGAAATCAACTGGACTTCGCTTTAAGAACCTTAAAACAATGGTTGTTTTGAGAAGAAAGGGTGTCAGCTTTTTTTCCATCTTTTTATGATATTGAAATGTGGGAATAAAACGCCTTAGAAGTATGGCCGGCTTTTTATATTTAAATCAATTGGTTGGCGATTTTGGCATAGAAGGTGCTAATTTATATCTAAGGGATATGTGTCCAGAGTGTGTTTTATTTGCTATTTTGTTCATTAGCTAGGATCTCCAGATGATGTAATGGGTGGTCTTTATAAAAGACCACCGTACTGCCCAGAGAGTTATGCGGGGATAAACAAAATTATTTTAGAGGTATTGACGTTATGTCAGACAAAAAGGATTCAAACCAAACTAAAGATTTGGGTAACACGAATAATAGCTCTTCAATAGACAAGTCCCGGCGGAAATTTGCAAAGGCAAGCATAGCGGGTTTGCCAGTTATTATGACGGTGGTCAATCGTCCGGTATGGGCGAGCTTTGAGTGCACGGCATCAGGCATGCAGTCTGGGAACTTCTCCGCCCATCCGGAATTAGTGGATTGCATTGCAGCCTGCAGTCATGGGTATTATAGACACGCAAAGCATGCATGTAGCTGGAGCACGAATTACCCGCCGAACATGAAATGGAAAGATATGTATGCTGGTATGGGTTACAGTAATACGGTTAAAAATGTGTTTGGTGACTTGACCCTGTTTCAGATTATCAATGATCAAAGTAGTGCGAGTAATGGCTTTAGGCAACTGGGGTTTCAGGGTGTTGCGGCAATACAGAATATAGAAACGCTCGATGCGGTCTATGGCAGCATTAACACGGCCACTGATTTAATAAACACAATGGCAGATGCAATTGATTCAGGAGATGGAACCGCAGGAAGCTTAGCTACGCAATTAGATCTGATCAATGACCATGAAAACAACCCAAACGTATACTGCCCCCATGGCAATTGTTAAATAGACTAGCCAGTGGAAGTAGCTCTCAGTAGAAAGAGATGATGGAGCATAGCTCATTTGCAAAGTGCAAGGATGTTTGCTTCCTATCCGTTTAATTTTGATTCCACATATCACCAAGCCCCACTAATGGTTTCTAAGCTGGCGCTACCTTGGCGAGCAAGGGCTTCCTCACAACTGCACTGGCGCTCATGGGGTGATGAATTTGTTGTCTATCATGCTGGTTCAGGGGATACCCATCAACTTGACCCTATTGCCGCTGAACTCTTGAAGAGTCTGGCTCAAGAGCCAGCATCCACCTTTGAACTGGTCACTCGTGTCTCGGTGTCGCTGGAATTAGAGGCGGATGATGATCTCTTTGAATATATGGAAAAAGTGCTTTGCACCTTATCCCGGCTTGACCTCATAGAACAGAGTTAGGCGTGGAACTCTCATCACTGACCCAATGTGAACTGAATACGCAGCTTAGACACCAAGGGCTTCGTTTGCGAATAGGGCCTTTTATTGCGCAGATCCGCTCATCCATTCCTAGTGTTATTAATGGCATTCAACAACTCTATGCCGATTACCCTATAGAGCAGGAGTCCGGTTTTGCTGACTTTCATGTAGAGGTATCACCACCTCGGAATCTGCGGCGCTGGTTTCGCCCTCAGGTGCTGTTTCTGTTTGACCATAAGAGTCCCTTCAAACCGTTACCCTATGAGCAGGCATTTCCGGTGCTGGAGTGGGGATTAAATTGGTGTGTATCGCAGTTTGCACACAACTATTTAACGCTGCATGCTGCCGTGGTAGAAAAGGATGGGCATACGGTTATTATGCCGGCCCCGCCGGGGTCGGGTAAAAGCACGCTATGTGCCGGTCTTGTTGCCCGTGGCTGGCGCTTGTTCTCGGATGAGTTAGTTCTGTTTTCGCCAAAGACAGGTGAGGTTTCACCTATACCCAGGCCGATAAGCTTGAAGAATGAGTCTATTGAAGTGATCCGCTCATTTGCCCCTGAGGTGGTGATTGGCCGATCCTCTGCAGATACTGCTAAAGGGACAGTTGCACACATGAAGGCGCCAATTGAGAGTGTGCGACAAGCCATGATGCCTGTTGCGCCGACTTGGGTTATCTATCCGAGATTTGAGGCTCATGCCTCCGCACAATTGATCTCCAAGCCAAAAGGCGCCGCCTTCATGCGGCTTATAGAGAATTCTTTTAACTATACTCTGCTGGGGTTGCAGGGCTTTGAGGCCTTGACTGGTCTCATTGATGTCTGTGATTGCTACGACTTCAGCTATGGTAGCTTAGATGAAGCGATTGCGGTCTTTGATGCGCTTGAACCCCCTTCTACCTCCTTGAATATATGTAACTGAGTATGAAGAGCGTCAATTACCTGTTGGTAAAGGTTCTACGCCAACCCGAGACAGCGTTATCACTGCACCTTGATTAGTGGGATAAGCTGGTGTGCCAGGCTCGGCAGGTGGATCTTTTGCCTCGCCTTTGGTATTTGCTGAATGATCGTGATTTGTTAGATGAATTGCCCCCAGAGCCAGTAAGGCATCTGGAGTCTGCACATGCCTTTGCTCTTGCGCATGAGAGAGGGGTGCGGTGGGAGGTTGAATGTATTCGTCGGGTGCTATTAGAGATAGATGAGCAGATAATATTGCTCAAGGGTGCCGCCTATGTAATGGCCAAGCTCCCTGCTGGGCGGGGAAGGATCTTCCATGATATTGATTTCATGGTGCCTAAGGGGAAGCTTAATGCCGTGGAGTCGGTGTTCCTTCGTCACGGGTGGCGCAGCATGTATGCGGATGCGTATGACCAGCGTTATTACAGGCAATGGATGCATGAGCTGCCGCCGCTGAGGCATTATAAACGGCGCTCCGTGCTTGACATACACCACAGCATATTGCCAGAAACAGCGCGACTGTACCCAGATTCAAGAAAGTTACTGGCTGCCGCGCAGCCACTGGTAAAGGGGGGTAATCTCAAGGTGCTTGCCCCGGTAGATATGGTGTTACACAGTGCGACCCATCTGTTCCATGATGGAGAATTGGAGAGTGGGCTGCGTGATCTTGTTGATCTTGACAGCTTGTTGCGTCATTTCAGTCAGGCGGATAGCTTCTGGGATAAGTTGACGGAGCGGGCGCTAGAGATAGATCTGATCCGTCCTCTTTTTTATGCGCTAAAGTATGCAGATCGCATCCTCGGTACGCCAGTACCAGATTATGTTATGGATAAGGTGCAACGGGGATCGCCTAATATCGGCATGGTTTGGTTGATGGATCAGATGTTTTACCGTGCTCTTAAACCGGATCATGTCAGTTGTCGGGAAGGTTTTACGGGGATTGCCCGCTGGATGCTGTATGTTCGCTCCCACTATCTACGCATGCCCTTTCGTTTGCTTGTTCCTCATCTTTTGCATAAGGCCTTTGTTACGCCTTATAAAGAGTGGAAGTTAGAGAAGCAAGCTGTAAAGCAGCCGAACCGGGCTGATGTATTAAAAGATGTTCCCCCTGAAAATTGACAGCAATTTGAATAAGGGTTCTATTGCTGTTTCTTACCTGCAAAGTGTATATGTTTTATCCAGAATATGGACAGTCCATAGATAAGCACGCCACCACCATCTGCCGCCCAATCAAGCAGTGAGAATGAGCGATATGGGATCTGATATTGGATGATCTCTATGAGCAGTCCGTAAGAAGTGAGTGGTGCCCATATTGTCCAGTCAAAGCCCCTTTTTTGAAAAGAGAGATCAGCCAGCAGGCTTAAGATGAAGAAGGTGGCAAAGTGTGCGAATTTATCGTTTATGCTGGTCACTGCAGGGTGCGTTAACTCAGCTGTGGTGGCGTAGGTTGTTGCAATCAATGCCAGGAGCAGCAGGATGCGGCATGCGATGATGCCTGATCGCGTCAGGGTTATCATCGGCATGCCGGTGAATTAGCTGTTCTGCTCGCGGGCGATGGCCCGGTAGCCGATATCCGTTCGGTAGTAGATATCCTGCCATTGAATCTGCGCTGCCAGTGCATAGGCATTTTGCTGGGCCTCTGCCACGCTCTCTCCCAGGGCTGTGGCACAGAGCACACGGCCACCGTTGGTGACAACCGCGCCCTCTTTATCCGCTGTGCCAGCATGGAAGACTTTGCTATCTCCAGCATCACTCTCTGGCAGGCCGTGGATGATCTCACCTTTGGCATAACTTGCAGGGTATCCGCCCGCAGCCAGCACAATGCCCAGTGCCGGGCGGCTGTCCCATTCGGTGTTGCACTCATCCAGCCTGCCATCCAGAGCAGCGTTGCACAGCTCAACCAGATCTGAGCGCATGCGCAGCATGATGGGCTGGGTCTCGGGATCACCGAAGCGGCAGTTGTACTCCAGCACCTTGGGGATGCCATTTTTATCAATCATCACACCGGCGTAGAGAAAGCCGGTGTAGGGGTGGCCCTCTGTTGCCATGCCTTCAACGGTGGGGCGAATGACCTGATCCATGATGCGGTCGTGCATCTCTGGGGTGACCACCGGGGCAGGAGAGTAGGCACCCATGCCGCCGGTGTTGGGCCCTTTATCGCCGTTGTCACGGGCTTTGTGATCCTGGGATGTAGCCATGGGCAGGATATTTTTGCCATCGACCATCACGATGAAGCTGGCCTCTTCGCCCTGCAGGAACTCTTCAATCACCACCCGATGCCCCGCTTCGCCGAAGCTGTTGCCTGAGAGCATCTCTCTGACCGTCTCTTTGGCGGTATCCATATCCTCGGTGATGATGACGCCTTTGCCGGCTGCCAGCCCATCGGCCTTGATCACGATGGGCATGCCGACCTGCTCCAGATAGGCCAGGGCGGGTTCGATCTCGGTGAAATTGCCATAGGCCGCGGTGGGTATATTGTGGCGGGCCAGAAAATCCTTGGTGAAGGCCTTGGAGCCTTCCAATTGAGCCGCCTCCCGGGTTGGCCCAAAACAGCGCAGACCGGCAGCAGCAAAAGTATCGACAATACCCGCAACCAGCGGGGCTTCAGGGCCGACAATGGTTAGGCCGATCTTATTCCCTTGAGCAAAGGTCAGCAGCCCGTCGGTATCCTCTGCGCTGATGGCGATATTCTCCAGCTTGGGTTCCCGTGCGGTGCCTGCATTGCCGGGGGCCACGAAGACCTTCTCGACCTGAGGGGATTGTGCGGCCTTCCAGGCCAGTGCATGTTCGCGTCCGCCGCCGCCGATGATCAGGATGTTCATATAAACCTTCTGTTTTTGAAGCTGTTTGTTGGGTGAGCTATTTTAACGCAGAGAACGCAAAGGCGCAGAGGCGCAAAGTTAGAAAAGTTTTTCTTTGCGTCTCTGCGCCTTTGCGTTCTTTGCGATTAATTCAAGATCTACTTCATTAACGATGAGAGATAATGCCCCGCTCGCTGGCCTCGAAGAAGCGGATGATATGTTGCACCTCTTCTGTTGGATCTTCAGTTTTTAGTTGAGCCAGTGCATCCGCAGGCTTGAGGCCGGATTTGAAGATGGTTTTGTAGGCCTGTTTGATCGCCTTGCGCTGCTGTGGGGTGAAGTTGTTGCGCCGCAGCCCAATGGTGTTGAGGCCGACAATCTCTGTCCGGTGCCCATCGGCCACCACATAAGGGGGTACATCCTGCGGCACGCCGGAGACCCCGGCTACCATCGCATAGGCGCCGATGCGGCAGAATTGATGGGTGGCAGTCTGGCCTGAGAGAAAGATATGGTGCTCCAGCTCGACATGCCCTGCCAGGGTAGCGGTGTTGGCGAAGATGTTGTGATCGCCCACGATGCAGTCATGTCCCACATGAGAGTAGGCCATCATGTAGTTGTGGCTGCCGACGAGGGTGCCATGATCGCTCTTTATGCCCCGGCTGATGTTGACCCCCTCCTTAAAATGGTTGTGGTCACCGATGGTGAGGGGTTTGCTCTTTTCCGGGGTGTAGGTTAGATCCTGTAGCTCACTGCCCAGCGTCACGCCGTGACAGGCGCGGTTGTGGCGGCCCATGCGGGTAGCACTGTAGATGCGCACATGGCTCTCAATAATGCAGCCCTCGCCGAGGATGGCGCCTGACTCAATGATAGAGAAGGGGCCGACAGTTACCGATGGATGCAGCTCTGCGCCATCTTCGATGATTGCGGTTGGATGTATATTCATAGTGGAGAGCTTCAAGTGGCAGGAGAACAACCGTTCTCCTGCAACTTGTTATGCATGGCTGATCAGTGACGAAAGTTGCGCATGCCGGTGAAGACCATGGCGATGTTATGCTCATTGGCGGCGGCAATCACCTCCTCATCCCGCATGGAACCACCGGGCTGGATGACGGCGGCGATGCCGGCTGCTGCTGCATTGTCCAGTCCATCACGAAATGGGAAGAAGGCGTCTGATGCCATGACCGAGCCGGGAACCTCCAGACCGGCATGTTCGGCCTTGATGCCGGCAATGCGTGCGCTGTTGACCCGGCTCATCTGACCGGCGCCGACCCCGATGGTCATGCCATCCCTGCCATAGACGATGGCGTTGGATTTGACATATTTAGCCACGCGCCAGGTGAACAGCAGATCAATCATCTCCTGCTCGGTAGGGGCGCGCTGGGTGACCACTTTGAGGTCATTGTACAGGGCCAGGTCGGCATCTTGCACCAGCAGGCCGCCATTGACCCGTTTGTAGTCCAGTCTTGCACCCTGCTCCGGCCACTCGCCGCAGGCCAGCAGGCGAACATTCTTTTTGGCGCTGACCACCTCAACCGCCTCGCTGGAGATGCTGGGGGCGATGATCACCTCAACAAACTGGCGGTCAACAATGGCCTGGGCGGTCTTGGCGTCCAGCTCCCGGTTGAAGGCGATGATGCCGCCGAAGGCGGATTCAGGATCGGTGCTGTAGGCGCGGTCATAGGCCTCCAGCAGATTATCGCCCAGTGCGACGCCGCAGGGGTTGGCGTGCTTGACGATGACACAGGCAGGGCCTTCATCAAACTGCTTGACGCACTCCAGTGCGGCATCGGTATCGCCGATGTTGTTGTAGGAAAGTTCTTTGCCCTGCAGCTGCCTGGCGGTGGAGATGCCTGCCTCGGTGACATTGTGTTCAATAAAGAAGGCGGCCTTCTGATGTGGGTTTTCACCATAACGCATGGTCTGAACCTGCTGGAACTGCAGGCTGAGGGTGCGAGGGAAATCGGTCACTTCACCGCTGGTGTGTGCACCCAGGTAGTTGGCGATGGCGCCATCGTAACGGGCGGTGTGCTCAAAGGTCTTTACCGCCAGATCGAAGCGGGTGGCGCTGCTCACCGCACCGCCATTGGCGGCCATCTCTTGCAGGATGCGGCTATAGTCCGCCGCATCAGTGACTACAGTGACGGCAGCGTGGTTCTTGGCGGCGGCGCGCAGCATGGTGGGGCCGCCGATGTCGATGTTCTCGATAGCGGTAGGCAGGTCACAGTCGGGATTGGCGACCGTGGCCTCGAAGGGGTAGAGGTTGACCACAATCATGTCGATGGGCGGTATGCCGTGCTCGGCCATTACGGCCTCATCCGTACCGCGACGACCCAGGATGCCGCCATGCACCTTGGGGTGTAGGGTCTTGACCCGGCCATCCATCATCTCGGGGAATCCGGTGTAGTCACCCACCTCGATAACGGGGATACCGTTGTCAGCCAGTAGCCTGGCGGTGCCGCCGGTGGAGAGGATCTCAACATCCTGCTGATGCAGGCTGCGGGCAAAATCTACGATGCCGGTTTTGTCGGATACACTGATCAGTGCACGGGTGATGGTGGTCATTGATGGTCTCGTTGGTAGGTAAAGGATCTGTTATTGATCTAGTTCGTACAGGGCCAGCTTTTTGCGCAGGGTGCTGCGGCTGATGCCCAGGATCTCGGCGGCACGGGTCTGGTTGCCGCTCGCGTAATCCATAACCGTCTCCAGCAGTGGTGGTTCAACCTCGGACAGCACCAGCTGGTAGAGGCCGCTGGCACCGTAGCCATTCAGGTGCTGGAAGTAGTTTTTCATGGTGGTGCGTACCTGATCGTGCAGGGGTTCCACCATCGCATTGCTGTTTTGGACGGGTTATGGAGTGATATGTGCTGTCTGTGATGCGGTTAAATTCATGCGGCGAGGCCCCCTTTTTCGGCCCATTGGGCGAAAAAATCCCTGACTAAAGTAAGTTGTTGTAGTGTGGTGACGCTATTGTTGATCTGCTTTCTAAAGGCTGCGCCACCGGGTAGGGTTTTGCTGTACCAGGCGATATGTTTACGTGCGATGCGCACCCCCTGGTGGTGGCCGTAGAAGCTGTAGAGTTGCTCCAGATGGCCGGCTAAGATTGAGTGGATCTGATGTGGTGACAGTGGCACCAGCCTTTTTCCGGTTTTCAGATAGTGTGCAATCTCATTGAAGATCCAGGGGTGCCCTTGGGCAGCGCGGCCAATCATCAGGCCGTCGGCCTGGGTCTGTTCCAGTACCTCTTTTGCTCTCTCCGGGGTGCGGATATCCCCATTGGCGATTACTGGGATACCGATCTCCTGCTTGATCTGGCGGATGGTGTCGAATTCCGCCTCGCCTGAAAAGCCGCATGCACGGGTGCGCCCATGTACGGTCAGCGCCTGGATGCCGGCCTGTTCAGCGATGTGGGCGATGGTGATGCCGTTGCGTTGCTGAGGAGTCCAGCCGGTGCGGATCTTCAGGGTGACGGGTACATCAACGGCCTGGGTTACCGTTTCCAGGATCTGCTGTACCAGCGGTTCATCCTTCAGCAGGGCGGAACCGGCGTTGACCCGGCAGACCTTCCTGGCTGGGCAGCCCATGTTGATGTCGATGATTTGGGCGCCGTGCTCCACATTGATGCGTGCCGCAGCTGCCATCTTCTTTGGATCAGAACCCAGAATCTGTACAGAGACGGGTGCAGGCTCGCCCTCCAGCATCAGGCGCCGCAGGGTCTTTTTATTGCCCCAAAGTGTGGCGTCGGATGAGACCATCTCTGATACGGCCATGCCTGCGCCAAGGGATCGGCAGAGGCGGCGAAAGGGCAGGTCTGTAACACCGGCCATAGGTGCAACCAGGAGGTTATTCTCTAATTGATAAGGGCCAATGCGCATACAGGATCTGAGTTCTTGTTATTTGCCGGAGAGCGGCAAAAAGGGGGATACATACTACGCCTAAAAAGCAGTCAGTAAAAGTGCTGGTAAAGGGTGGGGTTGTTGTGGGTAACTTATTGAATAATATGGATATTACGGAATGATTGGATGTGTAATTCTATGTAAATCAAATGCTTATGGGTGATGAATAAAATGTCTAATCTTTCACGAATTAGAAAAAATTAAATTCAAATCCGGTGACTCCAGCCCCCGGATCCTCAATTTCCATTTTGATTGTCTGGGGGATGCCAGGTGACATCAGCTGATTGTGATCTTTGGCCGGGTCAAGATACTGCGCAGGCGAAAAACTGCGGCGGGCAATCAGCTGCTCATCAACGGTTGAAAGGCTCAGCTCCAGTATAGGATATGGCTGGCTAAAGGGCGCCTGATTTTCGATGGTGAGTTGCACCAGCAGGGCATTGCTTTTGTGTGGATGAGATGTGATCTGTCTCTGGATGATCTTGATAAGATTGAGGTCACGAAGTGTGGGTACCTGGCAGTGGGCATAGTGACACAGTTTTTCCAGTAGCATGCGCCCTTCCGGGTACTTGATAACCTCTTTACGCTCAAACCATGCCAGTTGCAGAGTTGCCGCTGCCAGTAGTGTAATGCAGGCCAATAGCCAAAACAGGGTAGCAAAAAAGCGCCGTTTTTTTACGGGCGGGGCAAGTAGCTCATCAATTGAGAGAGGGGGGGTATCCGAATGGGTGGTGGTTTCAGAATTTGGTGTCAAAGGTGTAGGGTCGATCTCTCTTTGAATCTCTTTTATGGCAGATTCAACCTGTGTTGATTGGAGTGTTTCAGTTGTGCCATCGTTTTTTTTATGTGGCTCAACATCTATCTGCTGAGTGGGTGGTGAAGGTGTGGGTTCTTTAGTCGGTGGACTCTCTGCTGTGGGTGTTTCAGATAGGTTTTCGCGGGCATTGAATACCTGTTCACAGCGATAACAGTGAGCCAGGCCATCAGCCATTTTGAGCTGATCCTCCCGAATGCGGAAGATGGTTTGGCAGTTGGGGCAGCGGGTCAGCATATCCGTCTACCCTCCAGTGCGACCCACTCCTCCTGAATGAGAGGAGGCTGCATCTCAAAATGGGCGCTGAATGCCTGGCTGACGTCATCGGCCTGCTCAATCAGAATGCCGGAAAGAATGATGCGGCCTCCCGGTTTTACCTGGGATGCCAGTACTGTTTCGAGCTGGATCAGTGTGCCCGCCAGGATGTTGGCCAGCAGGATGTCGGCCTGAATAACTGGCATCTGACGGGGTTCTTTGATCTCTAGCCTGGACTCGACATGGTTTTTCCTGGCATTGTCCAAAGTAGCCTGCAGTGCCTGTGGGTCATGGTCTGTGGTAATGGCCTGTTTGGCGCCCAGCAGCAGTGCAGCAACCGCCAGTATTCCAGAGCCGCAGCCAAAGTCGATGACAGTCTGTCCCTTTAGATCGATGCTGTCGAGCCATTTCAGGCAGAGTGCGGTTGTCGGGTGGGTGCCGGTGCCAAAGGCCAGTCCGGGATCAAGCTCCATGATGATGGCATCGTTGGATTCGGGGCGCTGGCCTGTGGGGCAGACCCAGAGGCGCTGGCCGAACGGCATGGGGTGAAAGTCTGCCAGCCAGGCGCGTTCCCAGGCTTGATCCTCCAGGTGTTCTATTTTTAGTTGCCGGGAGGCATCGCTGTTCAGGCTCTGATCGATGAGGCTGCGCAGCTCATCCGGGTCACGGTCAGCTTCAAATAGCGCAGTGACGACGGTGGCCTGCCACAGTGGTGCCTCCCCCAAGCCGGGTTCCAGAATGGGGTCGTCTCCGGCATCACCCAGGGTGATGGAGAGGGCGCCCATATTCTCGAACAGGGCCTCGATCAGGGGCGCCTGCTCTTTTGGGGTGGTGAGAGAGAGTTGGAGCCACATTATGTTGATGCTTTCCAGACTGTTGGCATATTGGAAGCGGGACTTTAGTCCCGTAACACAGCAGCGGGACTAAAGTCCCGCTTCCGATCTTATAGTCCCAACTTCTTTTCCAGGTAGTGGATGTTGACGCCACCCGCCTTGAAGCCCTCATCGCTGATGATGTCGCACTGCAGTGGAATATTGGTTTTGATGCCATCGATCACCATCTCGCTCAACGCGGTGTTCATGCGGGCCAGTGCGGCTTCACGGTCTGAACCATGGGCAATCAGCTTGCCGATCATGGAATCGTAGTATTGTGGCACGGTATAGCCGTTGTAGATGTGGGTATCCAGGCGAATCCCCGGCCCCCCAGCGGGATGGAACTGGGTGATGGTGCCGGGGCAGGGCATAAAACTGCTGGGGTCTTCGGCGTTGATGCGGCACTCAATGGCGTGCCCTCGCAGCTGAATATCTTCCTGTTTATAATGCAATGCTTCACCGGCTGAGATGAGAATCTGCGCCTTGATAATATCCACGCCCGTTACCATTTCGGTGACAGGGTGTTCCACCTGCACGCGGGTATTCATCTCGATAAAGTAGAATTCGCCGTTTTCATACAGAAATTCAAAGGTGCCGGCACCGCGATAACCGATGCTGCGGCAGGCCTCGGCGCAACGTTCGCCCATTCTTTTCCGCACCTCTTCGGTGATGCCGGGGGCGGGAGCCTCTTCAACCACCTTCTGATGACGGCGCTGCATGGAGCAGTCGCGTTCGCCCAGATGGATGGCGTTGCCGTGCTGGTCAGAGAGTACCTGGAACTCAATGTGGCGAGGTGTTTCCAGAAACTTCTCCATGTAGACTTCATCGTTGCCAAAGGCGGCGCCCGCCTCGGCCTTGGTCAGAGAGATGGCGTTGAGCAGGGTGGCCTCTGTGTAGACCACGCGCATGCCACGGCCACCGCCACCGCCAGAGGCCTTGATGATGACCGGATAGCCGATCTCACGTGCAAGCTTGAGGGTGTGGGGGTTGTCGTCGCCCAATGGGCCATCGGAACCGGGTACGCAGGGGACACCCGCTGCCTTCATTGTCTCAATGGCCTTGATTTTATCACCCATGATGCGGATGGTTTCAGGCTTGGGGCCGATGAAGGTGAAACCGCTGTTTTCGACGCGCTCGGCAAAGTCAGCGTTCTCAGAGAGGAAGCCGTAGCCTGGGTGAATGGCCACAGCATCCGTTACCTCTGCGGCACTGATGATGGCGGGCACCTGCAGGTAGCTGTCGACTGAGGGGGCGGGGCCGATGCAGACTGACTCGTCGGCCAGGCGTACGTGCTTTAGATCCCGGTCGGCCTCAGAGTGGACGGCAACGGTGCCGATGCCGAGTTCACGGCAGGCGCGTAGAATCCGGAGTGCAATCTCGCCCCGGTTGGCGATTACGATTTTTTCTCTCATTCGATGATGAACAGTGGCTGGTTGTATTCAACGGGTTGGCCATTTTCTGCCAATATCTTTTTGACCTTGCCTGTTTTGTCAGACTCGATCTGGTTGAGGATCTTCATCGCCTCAATAATACAGAGGGTGTCGCCCTGGCTTACATGCTGCCCCTCTTCAACAAAGGATTTGCTGCCGGGGCTGGGTGCACGATAGAAGGTGCCGACCATGGGCGATGTGATCTGATGTCCGGTTATCTCCTCCTGTACTGGCTCAGGTTGAGGCTCTGGCGTGGCTGCTGCAGGGGCAGCAGGTGCCGCAGCTGCAATCTGAGCGGTTTGAGCAGGAAAGGCGCTGGCTCTGCTGATGCGAACAGATTCTTCACCTTCGTGGATTTCGATCTCCGCAATATCGGATTCTTCCAGCAGTTCAATAAGTTTTTTAACTTTTCTGATATCCATTGAGATGGCCTGTGTCTATGTTTTGTTTCCAACCGCATCGTCTAACCGCTTGATAGCGGCCTGCAGAGCAAGTTCATAACCCTGGGCGCCAAGGCCGCAGATTACCCCTTGAGCGATGTCGGAGAAATAGGAGTGGCGGCGAAATTCTTCACGGGCATGCACATTGGAGAGGTGTACCTCGATGAATGGGATGCCGGTGCCCAGTAGTGCGTCCCGCAACGCTACGCTGGTGTGAGTGAAAGCGGCGGGATTGATAATAATGAAGGCGACCTGGTTGCGTTGCGCCTGGTGGATCTGCTCCACCAGTTCATGTTCAGCATTGCTTTGCATGAAATTGAGTCGATGGCCTGCCTGCTGTGTGAGGCTCTCCAGCCGTGCCTGGATGGAGTCCAGGGTATCGTGGCCGTACAGCGCTGGCTCACGGCTGCCCAGCAGATTCAGGTTTGGGCCATTGATGACTAAGATGGTGGACATGTTTATCAGCTCAGGTTAGCTCAAAGTTAAATAGGCTGAATCCGGCTTTTCTGCCGCCGTTCTCTGTTGCGCGGATTTTGCAGAATATCTGGGAGTTTGTCCAGTTTTGTTGAAAGATAGGGTCAGATCGTCTCTTTTTGCGGGATTCAGTGAAGTGCCCGCTCGGCGTGGGCGGCAAATTCATCTGCCCCCATAAAACCGATAAGCCGGTAGTTACGGCGCTCCTGGCCGTTACGATCATAAAAAATGATGCCGGGTGGCCCTGGCAGGCCAAAGCGCTCTTCGATCAGTGCCTTGTCGGTATCGTCATAGGCGGTGACATCGGCCTGCAGCAACTGGTAGTTGGAGAGTATGTTGATAACCTTGGGGTCTGAAAATGTGTAGCGCTCCATCTCTTTGCATGAGACGCACCAGTCTGCGATGAAATCCAGCATAACCGGTTTGCCCTGGGCGCTGGCAGCGGCGAGTTCACGGTCAAGATCGGCCACGCTTTTGATGGATTTAAATGAGAGATGTGCTGGAGCTGCGGTGTTGGCTGTTGCGCCCAGACCCAGGCCACGCAGGGGTTGCACGGTATCTTTACCACCGGCTGCGGTGCCCACCAGCATCAGTGCGCCATAGATCATCAATACAACGCCCAGCCCTTTCCAGAGGTGATCCCAGCCGCCGGCTTCGATGGGCAGGGTACGCAGGGCGCCCATGTAGATGGCGCTGACCACCAGCAGGATACCCCACAGCGCCATGGCGATAGAGGCGGGGAGGATGCGCTCCAGCATTACAATGGCCACCGCCAGCAGGCCTACGCCAAATATGGCCTTGATGGTATCCATCCAGGGGCCGGCTTTGGGGAGCAGTTTGCCCGCAGAGGCGCCCAGTATCAGCAGCGGCGTGCCCATGCCCATGCTCAGTGCAAACAGGCTGATGCCACCGCGCACCCAGTCGCCGGTCTGGCCAATCACGATCAGGGCGGCAGCCAGTGGTGGTGCTACACAGGGACCCACGATCAGGGCAGATAGAAAACCCATAATGGCAACGCCAATCAGGCTTCCACTCTGCTGTTGATTGCTGAGTTCGGTCAGTCTGGTCTGGAGTTTGTGTGGAAGTTGTAGCTCGTAAAAACCAAACATGGAGAGGGCCAGAAATACAAAAACGGCAACAAAGGCGCTTAAGACCCAGGGATCCTGAAGGGCGGCCTGCAGGTTGCCGCCCAGCAGGCCTGCGGCGATGCCAATCGAGGTATAGGTGATGGCCATTGCCAGCACATAGATCAGTGACAGTATGAAGGCCTTGCTCTGGGTGATCTTGCTGCCGTGCCCGGCGATGATACCGGAGAGGATGGGGATCATGGGGAAGACGCAGGGGGTTAGCGCCAGTGCCAGTCCGGCAGCAAAGAATACGGCCAGTACCCACCAGATGTTCTCATTGACCAGTATGTTGGCCAGACGATCCTGTTCTGCAACGATCTCTTCTTTAGCTATGCCGGAGGTTGCGATGTCTGGAGTTTCTTTGGATAGGCGGGTGGGCGCTGCCGCTGCAGGCAGCTTGAGTGTGGTTTTCTGCGTAACGGGTGGGTAGCAGATGCCAAGGTCGGCGCAGCCCTGATATTTGACCTTTAACTCAATAGGTATTGCTGCGGTGTTGCTGCGAATAAGTGGCAGCAACAGGTCGATGCCATCGTAGTAGACGGCCAGTTCGCCAATGGTGCCGTCGATTCGCAGGGCATCCTGTTTGATGAGTGGCTTTGGCAGTGTGTAGTCGCCAATGCGGATACCGTCTGCATTGGTTAGTTCGATTTTGATCTTGTCGTAATAGAGGTAGGTCTCATCGGCAATCCGCCACAGCAGGCGCAGCTGCTCCGGGCCTTCTACTTCAGCGCTGAATTGATAGGCCTCCTCCACGCGCAAGGGTTCGTCGCTACTGCCAAATTTCAGGCTGGAGAGGAAGCCTTCTGCCTGTGCGGAGAGTGAAATAAGCAGAGGAAAAAGAAGGAGCAGACTATATTTTGCTAGTTTTTTGTGCATTGTGTAACCCAGTTCAGGTACCCGGCCAGGCCCTGCTCTACAGGGACAGCAATGATTTCGGGAAGTTCATAGGGGTGAAGTATGGTAAGCGCCCGTTCGAGATCTTGGTAGCGTGACTGATCTGTTTTGATCAGCATGAGTACTTCGTTAGCTTTCTCCAGCTTACCTTGCCACTTATATATAGAGGTGATCGTTGGAATGATATTGATGCAGGCGGCAACCCCCTGTTCAACCAGGGCGCTTGCGATCTCTTCCGCTGTGGCTTGGCTTGGGCAGGTGCAGAGTGTTATCAGGGTGGAAGTTGGCATCGCGCAAAGATACAGGATAAAGGGGGTGGTTGTCAGTTGTTGCCGCTGTCCACGCAGGTTATGGAGGTGCTGGATGAGTGTTGCCAGAGCGCAGGGGTCAGGGTATGGTGTTGATCCCTCTTATAATCTGTTTTTGCCATGAACCCTGGTTTTATATTTTTATTGGTCTTTGTTGGTGCCCCGGTCATTGAACTCTATTTTATGATACAGGTGGGTGCCGAGATCGGTGCTTTTTCTACGGTGATGCTGGTGTTGTTTACGGCCGCCCTGGGTGGGGTGCTGGTGCGGCTGCAGGGGTTTACCACAGCCATGCGTGTAAAAGAGAGCATGGAGCGAGGTGAGATTCCAGCGATTGAGATGATGGAGGGGATGCTGCTGTTGATCGCCGGTCTGTCACTGCTGCTGCCGGGGTTTATTACCGATGCCCTCGGTTTTATCTGTCTGATTCCTGCAGCCCGTCGCGGTATGGTGCTGTGGTTTCTCAAACGCACTCATGTTATCTGGCCTGCTGCATCCCCGGCGCAGCCTAAATCCGATTCAGATCACCGCATTATTGATGCAGAGTATCGGCGTGAGGATGATTCACATGAGTAGCGCTTCTGCCTCATCTTGAGGCAGTGGTTTGCTGAAGAGGTAGCCTTGCCCCCTTGCGCATTGATGGCTTTTAAGGAAGCCCAGCTGCTCTGTGGTCTCTATCCCTTCTGCGATCACATTTAGCCGCAGTTTTTTGGCCAGATCAATGATGCTTGCCGCAATCTCGGCAGAATCCGGGTCGTGCATGACATCCCGCATGAAGATGTGATCCAGTTTCAGAATATCAATGGGCAGCTGCTTTAGATAGGTAAAGGATGAGTAGCCTGTGCCAAAGTCATCCATTGCAATCTGAATCCCCATGGCTCGCAGTTGCTTTAAGGTCTGAATGGTGTAGCCCAGGTTATCCATCATTGCGGTTTCTGTGATCTCAAAGATGAGTTGCTCCGGTGCGAATGTGCTCTTGTTCAATATGTCGTTGATGGTGTGAATGAACTCTTTTTTGGTAAATTGATGGGCTGATATATTGATGGACATGTAGAGTGGCTTGTCGGTTTGTCTGCTCCACTGATCCAGTTGCTGGCAGGCCCTTCTGAGTACCCACTCTCCGATAGGGATGATGAGTCCCCGCTCTTCCGCTATGGGGATGAATTTCGTTGGTGACATGAAGCCGGAGTCTGGGTGCTGCCATCTGATCAAGGCCTCGAAACCCATGATGGTTTCTGTTTTAAGGCTGTAGATAGGCTGGTAGTAGAGTTTGAATTCGTCCCGCTCCAACCCTTTTCTCAGGTCTGCTTCCAGAATGACGCGCTCCCTGACGCGGCGCTCCATCTCTGTGGTAAAGAATTGATAGTTGTTTCTTCCCTGTTCTTTAGCGTGATACATGGCGGTATCGGCATTTCTGATCAATGTGTCGGGGTTATCGCCATCATTGGGGTAGAGTGCAATGCCGATACTGGCGCCCAGGTGGATGTTGTGGCCGCCCAGATTAAATGGGGTTTTAAACAGCATCAGTATCTTGCTGGCAATGGAGGCGGCATCGGCCTCACTGGATATTTGCGTTAACAGGATGGTGAATTCATCGCCACCCATGCGGGATACGGTATCTTCTATGCGAATAATCTCGGTGAGTTGAGTGGCGAGTTGATGTAGAAAGATGTCCCCCGTATGGTGCCCAAGGCTATCGTTGAGGTTTTTAAAGTGATCAACATCCATGAACATGATGGCCAGTTGATCGCTGCTTCTTTTGGCGTGGGCAATGGCTTGCAGGAGGCGATCCTGGAATAGCAGTCGGTTGGGCAGCTCAGTCAGTGGATCATGAAAGGCACGATGCCTGATTTTATCTTCGCTCTCTTTGATGTAAGTAATATCATAGAAAATAGCGGTATAGCGGATGGCTTTGCCATCCGAGTCTTTAATGGTTGAGATGGTCAGGCGCTCTGGGTAGATCTCTCAGCTTTTGCGCCGGTTCCATATCTCCCCTTTCCACGATCCTTGAGTGATGATGGATTTCCACATCTGCTTATAGAATGACCGGCCATGTTTGTTGGATTTTAACAGTCGGGGGGTGTTGCCTATTGCCTCTTGTGCGCTATAGCCTGTGATAGCGGTAAAAGCAGGATTTACAGAGAGGATGTGTCCTTTTACATCGGTCACCATAATGCCTTCGATGGTGTGCTCATACACATGAGAGGCGAGCATCAGCTTCTCTTCAGACAGCTTCCGTTCCAGTTCGGCACCTGCTCTTGCGGCGATGATATTCAAGACCTCCTTTGCATTTCTGGGCAGGGTAAGCGCTTTTCGTGAGATGCCGCAGATAATGCCAATGGTGTGATTGTCTCTGTTCTTCAGTGGGATGCCTACATAGCCTTCGGCCTGAAGCTCGGCAAGCATTTTGTTTTTTGGGAACAGTTGTGTAAGGTTTTCAGGATAAAAGCAAAAACCGCTGCATATCGCTTTGTCGCAAGGGGTGTCTTTTAGATTATAGTGGGTATTAGCTGCTGATTTGCCATCTATTTGCATGGCGATGGTTGTGACGCGATCTGGTTTTTCGAGCAAACCAACCAGTGCGAAATCCAGATCGAGCCAAACAGACAAACGGTGCACAATTGTTTCAAAAAACTTGTCACCGATGGCGCCGGCGGTTGTCTCCATCAGGGTATGGATGGCTTGCTCGACTTGCCGCTGTTCTGTGACATCACGGGATATAAAGGTATAGCCTATGGCGTTTTTCTCTCTATCCAGGATTTCTGCAATCCTTGCCTCGAGCAGCTTTTCTCCTTCGTTCGATAAAGCGGTAAATGAAAAACAGTGTTCCCCCTCTTTAGCGACCTTCTCTATGGCATCTTCAAGGCGCTGCGGTTTTATGCCTCTATCTTCATGGATCTCCATCACCGTGCGGCCAATGACATCCTCAGCTTTGCACCTAAACAGCTTTTCAGCTTTGGGGTTAAAGTAGGTGATGCGGAAGTGAATGTCTGTTGCAACAATGGCGATATTAATTGAAGAGCTAAGGATGCTATCCAAATAGAGACTCTTTTTCTGCTCAATAAGCCCTTTTATGATGCTGTCGGTTTGCGGGGTCATATCCATTGTATTTATATTGTTTTGTCCCTTTGGATTATAGCTGGCCTATCCATGCTGTGCGACAGCACTGGAAACGGGTGAGGAT
Source organism: Gammaproteobacteria bacterium (assembly GCA_024275295.1). GTDB lineage: Bacteria > Pseudomonadota > Gammaproteobacteria > Chromatiales > Chromatiaceae > WFXD01. The sequence continues at coordinate 19,181 of JAJRZI010000101.1, forward strand.
TTACTCTGTGCAATAATTATTTTTTTGTGCTTGACCCTTGACTCTGCACTTTTCGTCCCTATTATTAGCACTCACATGTGGTGAGTGCTAATGCTCGCCGCTTTAAAATGTGTAGAAATAATTTATCTAGCTACTACTACGGAGATAGCAATCAATGAATATTCGTCCGCTGCACGATCGTGTGATCGTTCGTCGTAAGGAAGAAGAGCGCACCACCGCAGGTGGCATCATCCTTCCAGATGCTGCTACAGAGAAGCCTGTTCTGGGTGAGATTATGGCTGCTGGCAAAGGCAAGATCCTGGAAAGTGGCGATGTGCATCCTCTGGATGTACAGGTTGGCGACACCGTGCTGTTTGGCAAGTACTCCGGTACCGAGGTGAAGGTTGATGGTGAAGATCTTCTCGTCATGCGCGAAGAAGACATCATGGGTGTGGTGGAGTCTTAATCCCGCCCTCAATCAACCGTTGAGAGGTTTTGCGCGGTAACTCGCTGCAATCTCAATACACTGATAAACAACTACCTATTAAGGAATATATCATGGCAAAAGAAGTAAAATTTGGTGATGACTCCCGTACCCGCATGCTGGCTGGCGTCAATGTGCTGGCTAATGCGGTAAAGATCACTCTGGGCCCTAAGGGCCGTAATGTGGTTTTGGAGAAGAGCTTTGGTGCACCAACCGTAACCAAAGATGGCGTCTCCGTAGCCAAAGAGATCGAGCTCTCTGATAAGTTCGAAAACATGGGCGCTCAGATGGTGAAGGAAGTAGCTTCCCATACCTCTGATGTGGCGGGTGATGGCACCACCACCGCAACCGTACTGGCCCAGGCTATGCTGCGCGAAGGCCTCAAGGCTGTTGCCGCCGGTATGAACCCAATGGATCTGAAACGTGGTCTTGATAAGGCTGTTGGTGCAGCAGTGGATGAGCTGAAAAATCTCTCCAATCCTTGTACTGATGACAAGGCTATCACCCAGGTAGGCACCATCTCTGCCAACTCTGATGCAGCTATTGGTGAGAAGATTGCCGAAGCCATGCAGAAGGTAGGTAAAGAGGGTGTTATCACCGTTGAGGAGGGTTCTACCTTTGAGATGGAGCTGGATGTTGTAGAGGGTATGCAGTTTGACCGTGGTTACCTCTCTCCTTACTTCATCAATAACCAGCAGAACATGAGCGCTGAGCTGGAATCTCCTTACATCCTGCTGGTTGAGAAGAAGATCTCCAATATTCGTGATCTGCTGCCAACCCTGGAAGCCGTTGCCAAAGCGGGCAAGCCACTGCTGATCATCTCTGAAGATGTTGAAGGTGAAGCCCTGGCCACGCTGGTGGTTAACAGCATCCGTGGCATCGTTAAGGTCTGCGCTGTTAAGGCTCCTGGTTTTGGTGATCGTCGCAAGGCCATGCTGCAGGATATCGCTATCCTGACCGGCGCTACCGTGATTGCTGAAGAGGTTGGCCTCTCTCTGGAGAAGGCCGGTATCGAAGAGCTGGGTACCGCCAAGAAGATTCAGATCACCAAAGAGAACACCACCATCATTGATGGTGCTGGCAGTGAGGTTGACATCAAGAGTCGTGTTGAGCAGGTCCGTGCTCAGATCGAAGAGGCGACCTCTGATTATGACAAAGAGAAGCTGCAAGAGCGTGTTGCCAAGCTGGCTGGTGGTGTTGCAGTAATCAAAGTCGGTGCGGCTACCGAAGTTGAGATGAAAGAGAAGAAAGCCCGCGTTGAAGATGCGCTGCATGCAACCCGCGCTGCAGTAGAAGAGGGTGTCGTGCCTGGTGGTGGTGTGGCGCTGGTTCGTGCCCTGCAGGCTATCAAGGGCCTCAAGGGTGACAACCATGACCAGGATGTTGGCATCACCCTGGCGTGTCGCTCCATGGAAGAGCCTCTGCGTCAAATCGTTACCAACTGTGGTGAAGAGGCCTCTGTAGTCCTCAACAAGGTTACAGAGTGTGAAGGTAACTATGGCTATAACGCAACGACCGGCGAATATGGCGATATGATCGAGATGGGCATCCTGGATCCAACCAAGGTGACCCGCGCTGCACTTCAGAATGCTGCTTCTGTAGCTGGCCTGATGATCACCACCGAAGCAATGGTGGCAGAAGAGCCACAAGAAAATGCTCCTGCGATGCCTGATATGGGCGGCATGGGCGGTATGGGTGGTATGGGCGGCATGATGTAAGCTGTCTGTAAATCTGTAGGTCAAAAAGCCCCGCTGAGTTTAGCGGGGCTTTTTTATTGAGTGGGTAGATAATCTCTCTTCTCTGGTGGTATTGTTGAGTAAATTGGTTGTATTGGGAGTGATAGCGTGGAATTAAATGGTGCTGAAATTCTGGTTCAGAGCCTGAAACAAGAGGGTGTTGAGTATCTGTTTGGCTACCCGGGTGGGGCGGTGTTGCATATCTATGATGCGATTTTCCAGCAGCAGGATGTTCGGCATATTCTGGTCCGGCACGAGCAGGCAGCTATTCATGCGGCTGATGGCTATGCACGTGCTACAGGTAAGCCAGGCATTGCGTTGGTGACCTCTGGCCCCGGTGCAACCAATGCGTTGACCGGCATTGCTACAGCCTTTATGGATTCTATCCCGATGGTGGTCTTTACCGGTAAGGTGCCAACCCCCTTTATTGGCAGTGATGCCTTTCAAGAGGTGGATGCCATCGGCATTACACGCCCCTGCGTAAAACACAATTTTCTGGTCAGGGATGTGCGTGATCTAGCGGAGACCATCAAGAAGGCATTCTATATCGCAACCTCAGGGCGGCCTGGCCCCGTTGTTATTGATGTGCCAAAAGATGTGACCGACCCGTCGATCAAAATCCCCTACAGCTATCCTAAAAAGGTCAGCCTCCGCTCCTATAACCCGGTAAAGAGGGGCCATAAGGGGCAGATCAAAAGAGCGGTGGATCTGATGTTTTCGGCCAAACAGCAGGTGATCTACAGCGGTGGTGGCGTGGTGATTGGCGATGGCGTCAAAGAGTTGCGCGAGTTGGTGAAAACATTGGGCTTTCCTATTACCAGTACCCTGATGGGGCTGGGTGCTTATCCTGCCAGTGATAAGCAGTTCCTTGGTATGTTGGGGATGCATGGCACATACGAAGCCAATATGGCCATGCATGAGTGTGATGTGTTGATCGCCATTGGCGCCCGTTTTGATGATCGTGTTACAGGCAAGATCAAAGAGTTTTGTCCGGATGCCAAGATTATTCATGTTGATATTGACCCGGCCTCCATCTCCAAGAATGTGCGTGTGCATATCCCCATCGTCGGGCTGGTACAAGAGGTGCTGGCCGAGATGGTCAAGATGGTTAAAGGGCATAAGCGTCAGCCGGATGCTGGAGCTCTTGAGCCGTGGTGGTCGCAGATCAACCAATGGCGGGCGAAAGACTGTCTGCAATATGACCGTGAGAGTGAGTTAATAAAACCGCAGCTGGCTCTCGAAACCCTGCAAAAAATTGCGGGTGATGATATTTACATGGCCTCAGATGTGGGCCAGCATCAGATGTGGGCGGCGCAGTATTTTAAGTTTGATCAGCCTGGGCGTTGGTTAAATTCCGGTGGTTTTGGCACCATGGGCTTTGGCTTGCCTGCGGCCGTAGGTGCCAAATTGGCGCATCCAGAGTCAGAAGTGATCTGCATAACGGGTGATGGCAGCCTGCAGATGAATATTCAGGAGCTAGCAACCTGTAAACAATATAATCTGCCGCTGAAGATTATCCTGCTGAATAACAACCACTTGGGTATGGTGCGTCAACTGCAGGAGTTTTTTGTTGAGGGGCGCTACTCGGCGGTGGCGCTGGATGGCTCGCCGGATTTTGTCAAAGTGGCTGAGGCCTATGGCCATCTGGGCATGCGGGTAGAGAAGCCGGATGAGCTGGAAGCCGTGCTGCGTGAGGCGTTCGCCATAAAGGATCAGCTGGTGCTGGTTGAGGTGATGATAGATCCGGAAGAGAATGTCTACCCCATGATTGAGGCGGGCCAGGGCCAGCACAAGATGCACCTTGCGCCCCGTTGCAGCTGCTGCCCGGAAGATTAGTCTTTACCTCAGCCGGGTTACCTTGCCCGGCTGGTGCTCTATTGTCGGGTATCCTTTTTGTCTGTTTTCTTATTCCAATAAGTACTAGCAATAGAGCGAATAACCCATTCTGGTGATAAGCGGCATCATGTAAAATGAACCACTATGCCCGGTTTTGCCGGGCTTTATATTTTAGTTTTATGAGGAATCTAATGTGATTGAAGCGGAAAAATATATCAGGCAGGAAGATTTTGATCAGCTGGAAGTGGCCCTGCAGGATTATTTGGACGAGAAGATTGATCACAACCAGCTGGTTGGTGAACGCCTGATGCTTGGGGTTTATGGTCAGTGGCAGGAAAATCTCTGCATGGTGCGCTCCAAACTGCCGGGTGGTGATCTGCCGCTCTCCTATCTGCTGGGCTATGCAGAGGGGCTGGATGAAATCGACTGCATGTAGACGGTGCATATTACGACCCGCCAGGATATCCAGTACAACGATGTGCCGCTGGATCAGACGCCAAAGTTGCTGCGACTGCTGGCAACGCATGACATTACCACGCGCGAAGCCTGCGGCAATACCGTCCGCAACGTCTCCGGCTGTCCCATGGCAGGCGCCTGTCAGCGTGAGCATGTGGACATTATGCCCTATGTTGAGTCGACGGCAGCCTATCTGGTGCGTAACCCGCTGACGCAATCGCTGCCGCGAAAATTTAAGATCACCTACTCTGGTTGCGAGGCCGATTGTGCCCAAGGAGCTATTCAGGATCTTGGCTTTGTGGCAACGCGCAACAAAGAGGGCCAACCCGGTTTTAAGGTGCTTGCGGGTGGTGGCTTGGGGCCTCAATCGCGTCAGGCCATCGTTATCGAAGAGTTTCTGCCTGAAGAGATGCTGCTGCCTGCATCACAGGCTGTGCTGGCGATGCATGATAAATACTCGGATCGTAAACGCAAGTCGCGTTCTCGTATCAAATTTTTGGTTGAGCGCTTTGGTGCTGAAGGTTTCATTGAAAAGTACCGCGAAGAGCTGGAGCGCACAGTTGCCGCCTTTGATGCTGATTTGGCCCCCGAAGGCCAATGGCGTCAGGCGCAGGAAGATGCGGCCGTCTGCGGCCATGGCGCACCGCGTCAGATAACGCCTCAGCACCAATCCGGCCTGTTTGCCGTGCCGGTGCATGTGCCGGGTGGTGATCTGAATGCAGCCCAGCTTCGCGGGCTGCACGATCTGCTAACGAAGCAGGGCTACTCTCACCTGCGTGCAACCCAGGATCAGGAACTTATTGTCTTCAATGTTGCTTAACAGGGTATCCCCGCTCTGGCTGAGGGTTTGAAGGCGTTGGATCTCGGTCTGGTTGAACCCGGCTCCAATGTTGTGGCCTGCCCAGGCACAACGACCTGCCAGCTGGGCATCACCTCATCCCGCGTGGTGGCCCGCTTGCTGAATGGTGGTTCGAATGATCTGACTGTCCGTGTGAACGGTTGCCAGAACAACTGCGCTCACTCGGATATTGCCGATATTGGCTTTTATGGCAAGGGCCGCCGCCATTTTGGTCAGTTAATACCCACTTACGCGCTGCGCCTTGGTGGATCCGGGATGGCAGGTGGCGATCTTGCCTTTGGTGGGCCAGAGGTTCCCGCTGTGCGCGTCCCGGCGGCCACAAAACGGATTACTGACACCTTTGAAGAGCAGCGCGAAGAGGGTGAGAAGTTCTCTACCTGGAGTCGCCGGGTAGGGCCAGACTTTTTTGACAAACTGCTGGAAGATCTGGTTCAGGTGCGTGAGTTTGAGCTGCCGATGCTGCAGCGGGATCATGGCAACAGTGCGGTCTTCAAGGTGCAATCAACCGGTGTTGGCGAATGTGCCGGTGCATCGATTGATCCGGTCGACAAGCTGCTGCTGGATATTGCCTATGAGCGCAACCTGCGGGATGCCTTTGCTGCTAAGCGCAAATTCAAAGAGGCAGCTGAGAGCATGGACAATGTATTCTCACTGGTTGGGCGTGCGCTGCTGATCGCCTCAGGTGCAGCAGAGACTACTCCGGCAGAAGATCAGATGGTAGCAGCGGTTACTGCTGCGCTGCCGGATGATCAGGCTACAGCAGAGGCCTATGCTGAGCGTTATACGGCGTTTGTAGAATGGGCAGCTGACCTGGATGAACTGGTCTACCCCAAACTGACGGAAGAGACCGATGCCTGGCTTAAGCGTGCGCGGATGTCTTGTCGCACCATGCAGGCCAGTCGGAATAAAAAGAAGTAGCTGCCCCCTTTAAGACCTGCCTATGGATGGGCGGGACTGTTGCGCCCGTATCTCTCTTGCTTAAGAGTGGCTGTAATCAACCGCAGACCTTGGGTTGTATTAGGGACAGAGAAATAATAGATTACCTCCCAGGTAACTTGATGCATGTAACCTTTGGTTATTATTCAATCGTATACCCTTGCTGTGCGCGTGGATAAAAGGCGCGAACAATCATAATAGCTAATATTGCTGAGCAAAATAGTGACCAACGTTATTCCTGCAGAAGAGAAGCCAGGAACATGCTTGGAATAATTAAGGGTAATAAATCTTTTTAATTTGGAGTTGGTGTCTTAGATGAATGAGCTGGCAAGCATTCAACAGGTTGATGAGCTGATTGCAGAGTGCTGTTCTTTACAATGGAGGACTCTTCTTGAAGAGAATAGAGAGATAATAGAATACGCTAAAGGTAGCTATATTTTCAGGGAAGGCGAGGCCGCTAAACAGATTAAAATAATTATAAAGGGGAAGGCGAAGGTATTCCTCACCTATAAAACAGGAAGGGAGCAGATTGTTCGCCTTGCAACCAATGGGCAAATAGTCGGGCACCGGGGCTTTGGGGGTGATTATAAGTATTCAGTAAGTTGCAAAGCGCTGATGGATACAACGGTGGCGCATATTCCACTGGAGATTTTTCAAGAAGCTTTAATGGCAAATAATCTGTTTTGTTATCGTTTTATGATGTTCTTTGCTGAAGAGTTGCGCGCCTCTGAGTCGCATCTAAAGAGTTTTGCGAATTTGGATGTGCGGCAGCGTATGGCGGAGGCGCTCATCTATAACCTAAAAACATTTGGATATAACAGGAAAAGAAAAAAAATCCTAAGCTACACATTAAGCCGGAAGGATTTTTCCAGCATGATCGGGGCAACCTATGAATCTGTCGTGCGTGTTTTGGGCGACTTTGATAAAAGCGGTGTGATACAGATTATCAATAAAGATATAAAAATCCTTAAATCCAGAGAGCTGGATAGGATTAGAAAAGGGATTTAGTTTTTACAGTATCTATAAGGTTCACAAAGGCAGAAGATAATGATCGATGCAATAAAGGGCTATCTCAAAAAACCTTTCCCACCAATGTTGGAAAATCAGAGCGAATGATACGTATAGTGTGTGGGGTGGTGCTGATTGCGGCCTCTTTTATGGACTTTGTGACTCAGGATCAGGAGTTCTGGCTTGTTCTTATAGGCTGGCTTGGCCTGATGTCGGGTGCGGTGTCACACTGCCCCATCTACGGGTTGTTTGGCATAAATACGGCAGAAAATGATTAGTTTATAAATTTCCCGGGCTAATTTGGTCAGTGTGAATCTGCGAGTACTGGAAAAATATATAAGTAAAATCATCAAGTAAATTTCCCCCAAATTTTAAGCCAAAAATTGGCTATAAAAAGCAAAAAATACATAAGTAAAATGCTTGGTTTATTACATGACTAAAACACTCGGATATATATATAAGTACAGTAGTCAGGTAAATATATAAGTATAATAATCAAGTAATTACAAAATTAACCCAGTTAAAAAAATAGTGCAATATTTCACCTGTAAAACTGGGAAAATTGACCTACATCATTTTTCATTTTCACTCCCCGATGATACCGTTTCTTTCGAAGTTGGTTGTTGTTTTTTAAGTGTGATTAAAAACAAATTATTGATGGCTTCAGCTAGCGCTTACCACATGCTTAAAGAATTACCTTCACTGCTTTAAAAATATATTCCCATCCCTTATCCCTTGGGGTAGAAAAGAAATGTCAAATGTAAAAACGCATAAAGTAGAACAATTGGTCATGGCGGCAGTAGGATTTTTCTGGTGCTTCCTGATGTGGTTTGCCAGTGCCGCGTTTGTTCCCACGATCGCTTCCGAATTTGGACTCGGTATCAAAGGCGTCGCGCTGCTTGCCAGTTCCGCCATCTGGACGGCTCCAATTGCGAGGCCATTAGCGGGCTGGGCGGCGGATAAGTTTGGTGCGCCGAAGGCCTTTGTGTTGATTCTGGTGGTAACTGGTGGGTTTAGTATCCTATCAGGGCATGCCGATACGTTGGCACCCGCGGTTGGTATATCTGAGTATCAGTTTCTGTTCTGGACGCGAGTTGTTGTGGCAACGGCCGGTATTGCATTCGTTGTGGGTATCCAGCATGTAGCGCAATGGTTTGAGTCTGAAGAGATGGGCGCGGCTGAGGGCCTTTACGCAGGGACTGGTAACGTAGGTGCAGGTGTGGGGGCGTTGATGTTGCCGCGGATATATGGTCTTGATTACCATTCGGCCTTTGTGCATCTTGGTATCGTTGCATTCATCATCGCGGCATGGATACTGTTCAGGGGTGTGGCGGCCAAGAGTATCGAGCAGGCAGCAATGGCCAAGAAGACGGCGACCTTTAAGGACACCTGCTTCATCTGGACCCGCCATGCAGCGATTGCGCTAATGTTTGCGTATGCCATGTGCTTTGGTCTTGAGATTGGCATGAACGCCTGGCTGCCGGGTTATTATAAACTAGGCTTCGCTGAGGCCATTAAATCACTTGGTTTTGAGAGTCTGGTTGATGTACAGATTGCGGCGGGTTCGTTTGCTGCGGTACAGTCATTCAATGCTTCGCTCTTTCGTCCATTCTCGGGCTGGATCTCAGATATCTGGCAGAGAAACAGATGGACACCGTTTCCGCTGGTATCCAAGAAACTCTACTATGCGCCACGTATTCACTTCCTGCTGTTTGCGTTGCTCTCCATTACCATCACCATGATTTTGCTTACAGTTGCAGGCATGACGGGGCATCTGGTTTGGTCGGTACTCTTCCTGGCTCTGTTCGGTATTACGGTAAGCTTTGGTACGGGTGGAACATTCGCTATCGTTCCATTGATGTTTAAAGAGCGTCCAGGTACCGCTACCGGCTTTATTGGTGGTGTCTCCTGTGCGGGTGGTATCGTCTATCCACTTATCTATGGTCAGGCTGCCGGCTGGTTCCCAGAGGGTGGCATCCACATGGGTTATGCGCTTGTTGCGGTTTTCATGTTCATCCCATTCATCATCTATTACCTTTGGGCCATGCATTGGGATATTCATCCAGAGGATCACGGCTTTGGCAGCAAAGAGAAATGGTTGGGCGAAAAGTCCTAAGTTATTGATTGCCGTAATCAACGTTAACAATTGTTGAAGAATAAATAGAGGTAAATATTATGGGTGGCCACGCAGAACCTGATGAGTCATATGTATACGAGCCATGGTACAAATACGGGATCTATTTCCTGTTCTTTGAGGCGGCTATTGCCGTTGGTGTAACAGTCTACTCACTTTCTATGGGGTTTTCTGGGCAGACGGTGCAGTTCAAAAAGAAGATGGTTCATAAAGCGCCGAAAGCTGTGCAGCAGCAGAAAGAGCAAACACCTGTCGAGCAGAAGTGCCAGGCGCTTGAGCAGCATTTGCGGGAAGAGTGTTTGCGAGCGGCAGGGTCTAAGTAGTAGCTGTTGCTAATGTTGCGAGTGGCAACAGAACTTGTACTGAAATCAATTTGATGTGGAAAAGAGATCGAAAACTATGGCGACATTCAAAAAGATTCTAGTTCCTTACTACGGGTCACAGGCGTGTAAGAGAGCAGCCGAAAAGGCAATGGAGCTAGCCAAAGAGGAGGGGGCTGAGCTGATAGGTCTAAAGGTTATTTCATTTTCCTTTGAGACAATTGTTCCTTCAGATAACCTCTGGGAGGCAATCAGAGAGGATCTTCAAGAGAAGGCAAAAGCTACGCTTGCTGATCTTGAAGCTATGGCGAAGGAGCGCGATCTGGAGATCAAGCTCGAGATTCGGGAAGGCGGTATTGCAGCGGAGGTTGTTGCGCTAGCCAATGAGATAGGCGCCGATCTGATCGTGATGTCATTGGGTAGTCGGGTTAAGCGCTTGGGCGGCTTTTTGGGTAAAGGCCAACAGAGGATAAGCGTACGTACCCTGGTTAGTGAGGCCCCTTGTCCTGTGATGTTCTTAAGCTAAATCATGTCGGATAAGGATTTAGTTAAGATTGAGCAGTATATCCCGATTGTTGCGGGAGTAGGATTGGTTGGCCTGGTGGTTAGCTTAATTCTACTCTCGGACTATTCGGAGCCGTTGTTGAATTTGGTAAGAGAGTACCTGAAACATTTTTCATCCTAGAAGATGAGTAGTTACGAAAAGTGCAAAGAGCGGGTTGCTGATTCATTTAACCGAATAATTTAAAGACTATTGCTGCTCATAGAGCAGCTGAAAATAGTTTGCAGTGTTAATTTGGAGTGGTGCCGTTGTGCGCATAATCTTTGGCAATATCTTCTGGGTAGTCGGTATCGGAAGTATTTAAACTATTCTAAGGAATTTTTTTTGCTTAAGTTAAGTTTTATGATCTAGATCATTTTTTGATGTAGGTCATGGGTTGTAAAGTGCGGTTGTATATAAACTATCTGCGCTGTTGCAAGTGACCAGGCAAGAAGTCATATTTGAATAGTTTATTTTATCGATACCATTTAATGCAGTTGGATCCCCGGTTTGGTGAGGCTTTCAGGCATTCATCGATATGGCGACTCCCTATTAGTGCAATGTGTATCAATGTGATAGTTGATATTTTTGATCCACCAAAATCGAGTGGAAACTTAAAACATTTACGAGGCTGAATAAATGTCTGATATTAAAGAATGGAATGTGGAGGATGAAGCATTCTGGGAACGAGAGGGAAAGAAGGTTGCTAATCGCAATCTTTGGATATCCATACCAAGTCTGCTCGTCGGATTCGCGGTATGGCTCTACTGGGGCATTATTACCGTACAGATGCTCAATCTAGGGTTTCCATTTCAGAAATCCGAACTTTTTACGCTGATGGCTATTGCAGGTTTTACCGGCGCAACACTGCGTATCCCCAGTAGCTTTTTTATCCGTATTGCTGGCGGACGTAATACCATCTTTTTCACTACGGCACTGCTGATGGTGCCGGCAGCCGGCGCGGGTATTGCGCTGCAGGATGCGAACACCCCGCTTTGGGTCTTCCAGTGTCTGGCTTTTCTCTCGGGTTTTGGTGGTGGTAACTTTGCCTCATCAATGTCCAACATCAGTTTCTTCTTCCCGAAAAAGCAGCAGGGTCTGGCGCTTGGTTTGAATGCTGGTCTGGGTAATGCCGGTGTGACCACCATGCAGATTATGGTGCCCTTGGCCATGACCATGGGGCTTTTCGGTGGCGACTCCATGACACTGCAGAGTACCTCTGGTACGTTGATCGGCAAGATTACAGCGGGTACAGAGACCTATCTGCAAAATGCGGGTTTTGTCTGGTTGGTTTTTCTGATCCCACTGGCCATTGCGGGTTGGTTCGGTATGAATAACCTTCGTACCGAGCATGTTTCGCCATATATCGGTTCGCCTATTGGCGCATTTGGTAAAATTACTGGCTTGCTGATCCTTGGTTTTATCGGCGCAGCTGCTGGCCTCTATATCATTCTGCCTGCTCCGGTTGGAATAGGTGCACCGAACTGGGCCAAGTGGCCGGTGATCCTCTTCGTGCTCTTCTTCGTGGTTATGATGATGAAGATGGTTCCGGGCGATATCAAACCGAACCTGGCGCGTCAGTTTAAGATCTTCCACAACAAGCATACATGGATCATGAGCATCATCTACGTCATGACCTTTGGTAGTTTTATCGGCTACGCTGCGGGTTTCCCACTCTCTATCAAGGTGGTCTTCGGCTTCCAGCACCTTCCCACTGATGTGGCGGGTGTATTGAGTCATGCAACGAAAAACCCGGATGGCCCATCTGCACTGACCTATGCCTGGATGGGGCCTTTTATCGGTGCCTTCATTCGCCCTGTCGGCGGCTGGATTGCTGATAAGGTTGGTGGAGCCAAGGTAACCCATTGGGTTTCGATCACCATGATCGGCAGCGCATTGGGTGTTGCTTACTTCATGAAGGCGGCTTACGCCTCTGCAACACCACAGGACTTCTTCTGGCCTTTCTTCCTGCTCTTCCTGCTGCTGTTTGCAGCAACCGGCATCGGTAACGGCTCTACCTTCCGTACCATCGCCATGGTGTTCGATAAAGAGCAGGCTGGCCCGGTACTTGGGTGGACCTCTGCCGTTGCCGCTTACGGTGCCTTTATCATCCCGAAGGTGTTTGGTGAGCAGATCAAATTGACCACACCTGAGAATGCTTTGTACGGCTTTGCGGTCTTCTACTTTGTTTGCCTGGTTCTGAACTGGTGGTACTACCTGGGACCCAAGCGGGAATATGACAACCCATAGCATTAACTGCTGAGGAAAGCGGCAACAATTTCGATTGTTGCCGCTTTTTGCAGCTTTAGAGTTCGAAAAACACACATGAAAAATATGTTTCTACAAGCGCATAGTCAAATGAGAGGTTACAAATTATGAGTCACTTCATTGACCGTCTACGATTCTTTTCGAAGACGCCCGAAACCTTTTCCAAGGGGCACGGCATAGTGACCAACGATGATAGGGCATGGGAGGATACCTATCGCAATCGTTGGCGTCACGATAAGGTTGTTCGTTCTACTCACGGTGTAAACTGCACCGGTGGTTGTTCCTGGAAGATTTTTGTCAAGAATGGTCTGGTTGCTTATGAGATGCAGCAGACGGATTACCCGCGCACCCGTGACGATCTGCCTAACCATGAGCCTCGTGGTTGTCAGCGCGGTGCCAGCTTCTCATGGTATCTCTATAGCCCGCACCGCATTAAATACCCGCTGATGCGTGGTCGTTTGATGGAGCTTTACCGCGCTGAGCGTGCTGCTGGACAAGATCCGGTTGAAGCATGGGCCTCTCTTCAGGCAGACCCTGCCAAGCGTAAAAAATATACTGCTGTTCGTGGTCTGGGTGGCTTTGTTCGCAGTGACTGGAATGAAGTAACCGAACTCATTGCGGCAGCAAACGTTTATACCATTAAGAAATGGGGTCCTGATCGCATCTATGGATTCTCTCCGATTCCTGCGATGTCAATGATCAGCTATGCAGCTGGCTCACGTTACCTTTCACTGATCGGTGGCGCTTGTGGCTCTTTCTATGACTGGTATTGCGATCTACCAGCTGCATCACCACAGGTTTGGGGTGAGCAGACTGACGTGCCTGAAGCGGCCGATTGGTATAACTCAAAATACATCATCATCTGTGGTGCCAACCTGCCGATGACCCGTACACCAGATGCCCACTTTGCAATTGAGTCTCGTTATAACGGTACCAAGATTGTCTCTATGGCGCCTGATTATGCTGAGTTCGTAAAGTTTGCTGATCTGTGGATGCCGGTTAAACAGGGTCATGACTCAGCCGCCTTCATGTGCATGACGCATGTGGCACTGAATGAGTTCCATGTTAAGAAGCAAGATCCATACTTCATGGAATATACGCGCACCTATACTGATCTGCCGATGCAGGTCATTATGCGTAAAGATGGTGACCGCTACGTTTCTGACCGTTTCCTCCGTGCGTCAGATTTTGACAAGAACATGGGTGAAACCAATAACCCTGAGTGGAAAACGGTTGTTTATGATGCCAAAACCAAGGCATTTGTTGTGCCTAACGGCTCAGTCGGTTTTCGCTGGGGTGAAGAGGGCAAATGGAATGTTCTGCCTAAGAATTCAGCAGACCAGTCGGATATCGAAGCTGAATTGACCTGCATTGAATCCAGCGATGATGTAATAACCGTAACCTTCCCTCACTTTGCTCCTGGTGAAGACGATACCATTCAGCGCAATGTTCCTGTGCGTAAACTGACTATCGATGGTGAAGAGGTATTGGTTGCCACTGTCTATGATATGACAATTGCGCAGTACGGTATTGATCGTGGTCTTGGTGACAATCTTGCTACCGGCTATGACGACGCCTCTATTGCATACACTCCAGCATGGGGTGAAAAGGTTTGTGGTGTTCGAGCTGATTTGCTTGAGCGTACCGGTCGTGAATTTGCTGATAACGCCTCTAAGACCCGTGGTAAATCCATGGTTATCATGGGTGCAGCTATCAACCACTGGTACCACAATGATCTGGGTTACCGCAGTATCATGAACCTGCTGCATATCTGTGGTTGTGTTGGTCAGACAGGTGGTGGTTGGGCTCACTATGTGGGTCAAGAGAAGCTGCGTCCACAAGCTGGTTGGGCTCCTGTAGCCTTTGCACTTGATTGGCATCGTCCACCTCGTCACATGAACAGTACCACCTACTGGTACTTCCATACTGATCAGTGGCGTTATGAGAAGGTTGAAGCCGATGATGTCATGGGTGCTACCGCTAAAGGTAAGTACAAAGGCTATCAGTTGGGCGATTACAACGTTGTTTCTCAGCGTCTGGGTTGGTTACCTTCAGCACCACACTTCAACAAGAATCCTCTGGATATTGTCGAGGCTGCGGAAAAGGCAGGCGCAACCGATGAAGCGGGTGTGGCCAGCTACATGGTCGATCAGCTCAAGAGCGGCGATCTGGCCTTTGCCTGTGAAGATATTGATGCGGAAGAGAACCA
>JAJRZI010000102.1 GCA_024275295.1 Gammaproteobacteria bacterium
AATGGCGACGATTACGCGGATTCAATTACCTGGCCAAGGTGCTTAATGGAATTAAATTCAAAGATGGTATCGAGGTGACAGAAGTCGATCAGGCCGCCGCTTGATATTCAACCGGCTAAACACCACTTTTGACAATAACTCCTAATTGACATGGTCATACCCTACTTCAAAACGGCCTCGCAATAGGCCAGGATGGAGTTGTTATCAACCATCGTTAATGTGGGAGAGGCTAAAAGGTTACGGCATTAGGGATTGATTTGGTAAAGAAGGTATTCTATTGCACACAGCAACCGGGAGGCACTATGAGCGGAAAACCCAAGACCCAGAACATGGCTTTATTCTGCGATTTCGAGAATGTTGCACTGGGGGTACGCGATGCCAAGTATGCAGCATTCAATATTCAAAAGGTGTTGGAGCGTCTACTCCTTAAAGGCAACATCGTCGTCAAGAAGGCCTATTGTGACTGGGAGCGCTATAAGGAGTTCAAGGCAGCCATGCATGAGGCAGCGTTCGAGTTGATCGAGATTCCTCATGTGCGTCAGTCTGGCAAGAACTCAGCTGACATACGCCTGGTCGTAGATGCGCTGGATCTCTGCTATACCAAGTCGCACGTCGATACCTTCGTAATCATCAGCGGTGATTCCGACTTCTCACCGCTAGTCAGTAAGCTGCGGGAGAACAATAAGGTGGTGATCGGTGTCGGCGTGAAGAACTCCACCTCGGACCTGCTGATTTCCAACTGCGACGAGTTTATCTATTACGATGACCTGGTGCGGGAGGCCGAAAAGCAGCGCAGGACGAAGCGCAAGACCACAGCCAAAAAGGCTGTACCCAAGGCGGCTGCAGAGACTGAGGAAGTGAAGAAACAAGAGGCGCTGGATCTGGTTCTGGCAACAGTTGAAGACCTATTTGAAGAGCGCGGGGAGGAGGAGAAGGTGTGGGGGTCAATGGTTAAGCAGGCATTGAAACGGCGTAAGCCTGGCTTTAGCGAAACCTACCACGGCTTTCGCACCTTTGGTAAATTGCTTGAAGAGGCCCAGTCCCGTAAGCTTTTGGAACTGGAGCATGATGAGAAGTCGGGTGGTTATATCATCAAGAGCATCGCGTAGGAGGAGTAACGCCTGCGGACAGAAATTAGGGGACTGAATAGGAGGGATCAGAACCATGGCTGAATCGATAGCCGAACTTGCTCAAATACGCGAGCTAGTCACCAAGATGCTCGACGAGCTTGAACTCGATGCCGCAGGCAACGTTGACCGAGTCCGCAGCTGTGGATTGCACACGCTTTTGTACCGAACCCGTTTCATCCTTGAGGCCGAAATAGCATCACTGCTTGAGTTTGATAGCTAAGCGCTGGGCTGTGTATGACGAATTCCTAATCAAGTGGTAACTGGAAGCTGAAATAACCCACGATAATGGGTTTTCCAACCAAATTCCTGGAGATTGGCTTTAATAGAACTTGATTCTCTACCAACTTCTGCTGGTGGGTTGCCGCCAAGTGAATTTGGATCAAGGATGATCTGATTCACGAGAGACTTGATCGCGTCCTTCCATCTGCCCTGCGGCAGATTGGCAAAGTCATCAGCAAATACTTTTAGGATTTCCCCCACTTGCGTTTCAGTGATGCCTCTTAAACCACTAGATCCAGTTGTTGAACGGTGCCTGCGCTGCCATTTTCATTCAGGAAGAGGCCGCTGGATCGGGTCTGTCCAAGCTGTTCGTTGTTTTGGTTGTTGATCTGAAATGGGGTTTTGATATGCCCCAGATAGATAGCGCCAATGTTGCGTTGCCCCAGAGCCATAAGTCGATCATTGCCTGTGGCATCTTTTGACCAAATACGAAGCTGGCTATAGATGTCATCGTTCTCATCAATCCAGTTGTTACCGTCCAGATCATAAGTGGCTAGCTCATTAAAGCCATTATTTGTGGTGGGGCCAAAAAGTTCGCTGCCGTTATTAATTACGTTGTCACTGTTTTTATCGAGGGCTAAAAAACCACTTCCAGGGCCAACAAATGAGATCTGTTCCTCGTGTCCATCAGTATCCAGATCAAAGCTGAATTTGGTTTCAGTCAACTCTGCAGCATTACCATTAAAATTAAGTACAAGAGGGTCTTTGAGCGCATCGCCGGCACGTATGTTTAAGGATTGTTCAGTGAACCATTCTTGGCTCATATTAAGATCAATCTGGACGTTTATCTGCTGGCCGTCTTGGGTTTGAATATTGGCTGTGGCTGAAAAACTGGAAAATTCACCTTCATAATGGGACTCGTAGTAGTCATAGACAAGCCCAAACTCTGTGCGCTCGGTGGAAGCAGGTGCCGCTTGTTCCGGGGATGCAGGCTGCTCTGTGATATTGAGGTCTGAAGCCTGTATCTCTCCAGGTTTGATAAGATCTATTTTTTTGCCTGTCATATATTCAACCAAGAGCTTCAACATGGAGATCTTTAGATTATCCAGTGCTGTGAGTTCAGGTTCATCTTGACGGTCTATCGGGATGATGGCTTTTGTAGGTTGGAGTGAGTGGCCCTCTTGGGATATTTGCAATGCCGAAGCGTCTTCAGCTAATGAGGTTGCCAGGGTGCGTATGCTGGCTTCTGTTTGAGGCGCCTTGATTTCAGTGGGTTTTTCACCGTCACGCCAGACGGTTAGCTGCTCACGGCGTTGATGCTGCTCAACCCTGTTGTGCTGGCTTGACAGGTTGATATCGGAATTGGCAATTTTCATAACTACAGCCCGCCTTGCTTCGACCAAAAGCAGATTAATTGTGGTCTAACCAGTTAATCGGCATGACCACGGGCGGGCTGAAGAAATGTAGGCATTTAATGCCTTTGTTGCTGGAGTGCTACAGTGATCCCCAGGAGTCTTTCCGGCGCTGAACATGTAGTCGAGGCAGGATGAGGCCTATAAGAATGCCGGCAATGATGACGGCGGCGCCAACCAAAAACCAATCTCTGGTGCTTTGGTTGCTAAGGTCTCTATTTTCCTGTTTCAGATCCTCTATCTGATGTGTGAGGTTTGCTACATTCTTGCGCAGCTCTACACGCTCTTCTGCCATTCGAATGGCATCTGCGGCGGTGCGGCGGATGGTTTCCAGCTCTGTGGCTATTCTGTTTTTAGTCTGTTGCAGTTGAGAAAAATTGCGAGTGAGTTCTTTTAAATTTGATTGCGCAGTCATTAGTTCGCTGCTGAGCTGCTTGGGTTCTTCCAGAGCGATTTTGAGCTTGGCCTCAGTAGCAGCCAGATGATCTCTGGCGCTTGGGTTTTTCATGAGTTGACGAGTAAGGATGTAGCCAACTGTCCCATTTTTAGTGCGTACTTTTGAGTAGCCCGTTTCGCGATTGCTTTCAAGCAGTGAGAGGGGTGTGCCACTGGGAAGTGCCTTTAGAATCTTGTGCTGTACCCCTTCGCCGGAGCGCATCATGACCTTAAACTGGTCGGTAATGTAGCGTGTCTCAGCCTGGGCTTGGGCGCAGCTACATATCAATATGATGAGGGTGGCGAAAAGCCTTGGGTATCTGTTCATGTTATCCATTGATTAAAAATTCTAATAAAGCCTTTTGTGAGTGCATGCGATTTTCAGCCTCTTCCCATACCACACTACCCTTTTTGTCGATAACCGAAGCGGTTACCTCTTCGCCCCGGTGAGCAGGCAGGCAGTGCATAAACAGGGCATCTTTGTGGGCCTGACCCATGAGTATGTCATTCACTTGATAGTTGGCAAAGGCCAGTTCGCGTTTGGCCTGCTCCTCTTCCTGCCCCATGCTTGCCCAGACATCGGTGACTACCAGGTTGACCCCTTCCGCTGCGGCCAGTGAGTCGCGGATGATCTCACAGTGATCCTTTGCTGATTCCAGGATAGTTGCCTCAGGTTCGAAGCCTTCAGGGCAGGAGATGCGAAGCTTGAAATCAAACTGTCTGGCTGCGTTGATGTAGGAGTGGCACATGTTATTGCCATCACCTACCCAGAGTACGGTTTTGCCTTTGATATCGCCGCGATGCTCAAACCAGGTCTGAAGATCGGCTAGTAGTTGCAGTGGATGAAAGAGGTCGGTGAGGGCATTGACTATTGGCACCTCGGAGTGGGCTGCAAAAAGCTCCAGGTCGCTCTGCTTGTAGGTGCGTACCATGATGCAGTCGACCATGCGTGACAATACGCGGGCGGTGTCTTCGATGGGTTCGCCACGTCCCAGTTGGGTATCTCTGGGAGAGAGAAATATGGCTTGCCCCCCCAGGTGAGTCATGCCGGCCTCGAATGAAACCCGGGTGCGTGTTGAGGATTTTTCAAACACCATTCCAAGCGTGCGGTTTTTTAGTGATTCGTGAAGTTCTCCACGCCGCAGAATGGCTTTGAGTTCAATAGCCCGGTTAATGATCTTGTGCAGCTCGGCAGGTGTCAGATCCAATAGTGAGAGGAGGTGACGGGGCTGCTGTTTTGTGGTGGCGGTCATATTGGCTACTGCTTTGATTGTTGAAGAAAGGTCTTTATTATGCCGCTGAGTGTTGCAATCAGCTCATCGGCCTGCTCATCTGTAAGTACAAGTGGAGGCAGCAGGCGGATGACATTGTCAGCGGTAACGTTGATCAATATCTTTCCAAGCATCAGTGCGGCCCCAACCAGATCACCGCAGGGGCGATCCAGCTCAATACCGATCATAAGTCCGCAACCGCGAATCTCTTTGACCCCCTCTTGATGCCCCAGTCGCTCCCGGAAACCATCCAGCAGGCGGTTGCCGAGCGAAGCTGCTCTTGTCACCAACTGCTCTTTCTCAAGGGTGTCGATGACGGCAGAAGCTGCAGCGCAGGCGAGTGGATTGCCACCGAATGTGGAGCCGTGAGTGCCGGGTGCTAGGATATCTGCAGCTGCCCCTTTGGCCAGGCAGGCTCCAATGGGTACGCCGTTGCCCAGGGCTTTGGCCAGAGTCATAACATCCGGCACAATGCCGTTATGTTGATGGGCAAACATCAGGCCGGTGCGGCCCATGCCGGTTTGCACCTCGTCCAGCATCATGAGCCACTCATTTTGGTTGCACAGTTCCCGTACCTTGTTCAGATAGTCAGGGGCTGGAATAGCGATGCCACCTTCGCCCTGAATAGGTTCAACCAGTATAGCCACGATGTTTTTGTTGGCCTGGGCGGCCGTGTTCAGGCTTTCAATGTCATTGAAAGGAACCCGCACAAAGCCTTGCACAAGTGGCTCAAAGCCGGCTTGAACCTTGCGGTTGCCGGTGGCGGAAAGGGTGGCCATGGTACGTCCGTGGAAGCTGTTTTCCATGACGATGATGGTGGGGGTCTCAATGCCTTTTGAGTGGCCATAGAGCCGGGCAATCTTGATGGCCGCCTCATTGGCTTCAGCACCGGAGTTGCTGAAAAATACCCGGTCCATCTTTGCCAGACGGGTCAATCTATCCCCCAGTGAGCGCTGCAGCTTTATCTCGTAGAGATTGGAGGTATGAATCAGTGTCTCTGCCTGCTGGCTGATCGCCTGTGCCACTGTTGGGTGTGCGTGTCCCAATCCGCAGACAGCAATGCCGGAGAGTGCATCCAGGTAACGCGTTCCGTTTTCATCCCAAAGCCAGGCACCTTCGCCCCGCTCAAAGCAGACAGGCAGACGTTTGTAGGTGGCCATAAGTGAATCTGTCATGATTGTTGTGCTCGGGTTAGCTGCGAGTACTACCGATCAGGTTCAGCTTTGATTTGAGATGTATTCGCGGAAAAACCCGTAATCTTATCGAAGTAAAACTAATGGGGCAAACGCTACGGTGAAATAATGTTATTTGCCTAGATGATCAGTGAGTTCACCTGAGGTGCGTCTGAGGTTCAGGCTTAGCAGGCGGCTGATGCCTTGCATGATTTTTAGTGCAATTTGGGGGTGATGTTCACAGAGCAAGTCCAGTTTCTCCTGCGACAGGATCAGTAGCTCACTAGGGACTCTGGCAATGATGGATGCAGAGCGGGGAAAGTGGTCGACCAAAGCCATCTCCCCAAAAGTGAACCCTTTTCTGATAAAGGCCAGTCGTTTGAGTCTCCCCTGGTTGTTTTTTTTAATTGCGGCAAGTTCGCCTTTGGCAACAAACCCCATAAAGTCGCCAGGATCACCTTCGGTAAAGATGTACTCTTTTGTTTTTAGGGAACCTCTGAATAATTACCTTTAATATTCACCAATCGATTGATATAGATGTTACTGATAA
Source organism: Gammaproteobacteria bacterium (assembly GCA_024275295.1). Classification (GTDB taxonomy): domain Bacteria; phylum Pseudomonadota; class Gammaproteobacteria; order Chromatiales; family Chromatiaceae; genus WFXD01. The sequence goes on from JAJRZI010000102.1 coordinate 6,190, forward strand.
TCATTACAGTTTAATTTGCCCGTATAAGTCCGGTTTTTAGGCATTTTTTCATTTAAAAAGGCCTTTTCTGGCC
>JAJRZI010000103.1 GCA_024275295.1 Gammaproteobacteria bacterium
TCAGTTATCCGCGTCAAAGGCTCCGAAATATCACCCGCTTAGAGGGTGGCAGGATTGCTGAGAATCAGTGGCAGCTTTCAGTGAGAATGGGTGGCAGCTTTGCCTGAGAATCGGTGGCAGGATTGGGTGAGAATACACATTGGAGCGAATAAAATCTGCTTTGCAAATACTTTTTCTGATGTGCCGCCAGGCAAGCTATTCTGGTATGTTAATTCTTGTGGATTGATAGAGGTTGCGGCCAATCTTGATCGGGCCAGTGAGGTGCTTAATATGAGAGTAGGTGATGTATTAATTGTGGAGCCAAGGAAGGTATAGCTAGTCGGTTATATTCTTTTTCATTATGTGTATAAAATGCGCGACCAGCTCTTGATCCCATTGACCATTGCTGATTTCGCTTTCAAAAACAGTGAGCGCAACTCCTTTCTTCATTGCTTTTCGATAGGGTCTGGTGGATGTCATAGCGTCGTAGGTGTCGGCAATGGAGATGATTCTCGCGCCTAAAGGAATTTCATCGCCCATCAACCCATCTGGTTTTCCATTCCCATCATAACGTTCATGATGATGTTTTATCATTGGAATGATGTCAGCCAAGGATTTTAGGGGCTGACAGATTGTTGCACCCATGGATGGATGCGCGATTATGGCATCATATTCGTCGCTCTTGAGTGCGCCATTCTTAGATAACACTTTCCCGCTTACGCCGATCTTTCCTATGTCATGGAGGATGCCCGCTTTATGGATACGATCCTGTTCGCGATCTGATAGGCCAATGGTTTTTGCTAAATCAGTTGCTAATGCTGCAACGCGCTCTGAATGACCTTTTGTGTAGGGGTCTTTGGCTTCTAGTGCTAAAGCAAGTGTCAGTATAATATCCTCGCTACTGTCCAGATCATCATGCAGGCTCTTGATTCTTAATAAGGAGCGGACGCGAGCCATTAATTCATGTTTGTTGAAAGGTTTGGATATAAAATCGTCAGCACCTGCATTGAGTACTTTGATCTTGTCTTCAATCTCGGTTAGTGCAGTAATCATGATAATAGGGATTAAACGGGTTTTTTCACTGTTTTTTAATTGGGTGCAGACTTGATAACCGTCTAATCCTGGCATCATGATATCCAGTAAAAGTAGATCTGGTGCTTCTGTAAAGGCCATATCCAGTCCTGAGTGCCCGTCGTGTGCAATTATAACCTCATAATCGGCGGCATAAAGATAGGCCTCTAGTAGCTCGACGTTGGTAATGTTGTCATCAACAACCAGTATTCTTTGTCTGCCGTTATGCATGGATCTGGTTCTCTTTATCTAGTGGCATTTATTTAATTGGTTTCAACAGTGTGTGGACTATGTATGGGGATGGTAAAGGTGAAGCTGCTCCCTTTGTGTTGTCTGCTCGATACAGATATGTGACCACCGTGCATCTCAACAAACTCCTTGGTTAAGGCAAGTCCCAAGCCGGTTCCTTCGTAGTTTCGAGAGGAGGATCCATCCACTTGTCGAAAAGGTTTAAAGATAGCGCTGAGATATTCATTAGGTATTCCTATGCCAGTGTCTGTTACTGATACCTTTAAGTCGTTCCCAACTTGTTGGGCTGTAACTGTTATGCTTCCGCCTTCTGGAGTGAATTTGATAGCATTACTCAGAAGATTGTACATTATCTGCCGAAACCGAACGCAATCAGCAATGATTAGATTAGGTGCCTGGTCAGTATGAAAGGTGAGGTTTAAGCCGGCTTTTGAGGCGAGCTGTAAGCTGAGGTTCTGAACTTCAGTGATCGCATCGTCAACAACCAATTCTCTTAAATGAAGGGTCATTTTTCCAGCTTCAATTTTTGACAAGTCGAGTATGCTATTGATGACTTCAAGCAAATGCTTTCCACTTTCATGGATATTGCTTAAGTATCTGCGTTGCTTTTCATTAATCTCGCCATAGACCTCTTCGGTTAGTACATCAGAAAAACCCATTATGGCATTTAGTGGTGTACGAAGCTCATGTGACATGCCCGCTAAAAATTGTGATTTGAGATTGCTGGCCTTTTCAAGTTCTTTATTGGATGCCTCGAGTTCAAGCGTTCTTTCTTGGATCTTTTTTTCTAGATCCATGTAAGATGATTTTAATGTGGCTGTCATTTTGTTAAATTCGTTTGCGAGGTCTTCTATTTCATCTGAAGTGTGAACTTCAATTTTGTGATCAAGATTCCCACCTCCAATAATGGAGGCCCCTTCTTTTAATGTACCAATAGGATCTATGAATTTTTTTAGTAGTAAGTAGGTGATGAGTGTTAGTAGGAGAGCTAAAAAAAATCCGGGCAATGCTGCACCAATCAATACACTCCTTATGGGAGTAATCAATGCATCGGTAGCAGATTTTGTGAAGGCGATATATAGTTCATTGGTGCCGCCATATACCAATCCAGTCTGATGAGCTAATGAGAGTGGAATCAGAGTGTATAGAGACTCAATACCATGCTCATCAATGTCTATGCTCCATTGTTTATTGCCTAGTGTGAAGAGCTGTGTAGGAAATAATATGTTGCCAGTGGGAATAAAAGGATCGTAAATGAGCATGCCTGATTTTGTGAGCAGGTTAAAATGTCCCACTTCTGCAGGGTGCTCGATCTGAATGCTGCTGAGAAGTTGAGGGATATTCAGGTATGTGATTATACCGCCAATGATTTCACCGTTTTTCTTTTTAGAATGGCTATAGATTGGAGTAAATATAGGGATATAAAATCCTCTGCTGGTATGGCTATTGATTGGATCACTAATAATTGCATTTGCAGTGATGTTGTCAAAATCAGAGAGTGCAAAGGTGCTTTTGAAGGGAGTCTTAATTTCTGAACCTAACTGCAGTACTAAATCGCCAGTCTGGTTGTAGATTAAGTAGGTAGCATGTGATTCATTGTTTATCCCTTTGCTTAAATCATCTCTTATTGAGGCTCTGAGTTGTTCCTGAGTCCCCGCTGTATTACGTACCAAGAGGTTGATGCCGGGGTGCTGTGCTATAAGCATGCTTTCAGATGCTTCTTTGTTGATGGTGGTGCGAACATTTGCTGCTATTTGCTGGGTAAGGTAGATGAGATCATTGCCTGTTGATTGCCGAAAAATATCCATTCCCTTGATGTAGATGGATGCGGTGCCAACTATTCCTGGAATAAATCCGATAGCAAGCATGCTAAAAAGGATTTTTGATTTAATGTTTATGCGTTTGATGGGCATATAAGCTGTCTATTATTGCACCAGGTTAAATTTACAATGGTTTATTATGAGGCAACTATAAATCCTAGCAAGTTATGTGGAAAACAAAAGATGTGTCTTGGAAAAGAGGTGTTGGGATATATGCAGTGGCCTAAAAAACAATTTTCTTTACTCCTGCTGTTAATTGTATCTATTTTGGTTGCCTGTAGTGAGCCGACAACAGAGTATCGTCAGAGTCTCTATATCTTTGGTACTGTGGTCGACCTTAAGTTACGTGGCGTTAGTAATGAGCGGGCTGAGGAGGCAGTGCTAAGGGTAGACAGGGCATTCCAGCGCATGCATCAGGACTGGCATGCCTGGAAACCTGGAGAGTTAAGTGCGCTTAATCGCAGCTTTGCCTCCGATCAACCACGCCCTGTGACACCTTTTTTGTTGCCATTGATTACCCAGTCTCAGGAGCTGTTCAGGCAGAGTGAGGGGCTATTTAATCCCGCCATTGGCAAATTGATTGCACTATGGGGCTTTCACAGTGATGACCTGCCATCGGGGCCGCCACCTGCTGCGGAGGCTATTGCCGAGTTGGTAGCTCAAGCTCCTGACATGGATGATCTGGAGATCCTGAACGGTCAGGTACGTAGCCATAATCCAGCGGTTGACCTTGATTTCGGAGGGTTTGCCAAAGGGTATGCGCTTAATATTGCGATTAATCTCCTACATGAAGAGGGTGTGGAGAGTGCCATTGTGAATGCAGGCGGTGATCTCTGTGTCAGTGGTGAACATGGTGGACGACCTTGGCGTGTCGGTGTACGCCATCCACAAGGTAGCGGGATTCTTGCGGCGGTAGATGCCCTGGATGGTGAGTGTGTGCTTACATCGGGCAATTATGAGCGCTATCGGGAGCATGATGGTATACGTTACCCCCACATTATTGATCCCCGTGACGGGATGCCTGTTCAACATATTGCATCAGCAACCGTGATTGACCGGGATGGCGGCAGGGCCGATGCCGCCGCGACGGCGTTGACAGTGGCCGGCCCCGATGCCTGGTTTCGTATTGCCAAACGCATGCAGTTGAAATATGTCATGTTAGTGGATGAGGCAGGCACCGTTTATATGAACCCGGCCATGGCCAAACGAATGGAGTTTCAGGGTGAGCAACCTGAGCGGATTGTTATCAGTGATCCACTGTAGGTGAATAGAGTGTGGGAGAGCAGAGTATGAAACGTATAGGTGCCCATGTCAGTGCGTCAGGTGGCGTGCAGAATGCCTCGCTCAATGCGATAGAGATTGGGGCGCTCGCCTTTGCGCTGTTCACTAAAAATCAGCGTCAATGGCAGGCTAAACCACTGGATGATGAGCAGATTGAGCAGTTTCATCTCAACATGCAAAAAGGCGGATTCAGACCTGCTGATGTACTGCCGCACGATAGCTACCTTATTAATCTGGGACACCCTGAAGCTGAAAAGCGGCAAAAATCACTTGATGCCTTTATTGATGAGTTGAACCGTTGCCGGCAACTGGGGCTTATCTATCTCAACTTTCATCCAGGCAGCCATCTGCGGTTGATGGGTGAGGATGCCTGTCTGGATCTGATTGCCGAGTCACTCAATCGTGCGCTGGAGGCGACGGAAGGCGTAACAGCAGTGATTGAAAATACGGCGGGACAAGGCTCAAATCTGGGCTACCGTTTTGAACATCTTGCCTATCTGATTGAGCGTATTGAGGACAGGTCACGTATCGGTATCTGCCTTGATACCTGCCATGCGTTTACCGCAGGTTATGATTTGCGCACCCATGAGTGTTATGCAGAGACCATGCGCTCTTTTGAAGAGATTGTGGGGTTTGAGTACCTGAAGGCGATGCATCTGAATGACTCTAAACCTGAGCTGGGGAAACGTGTTGATCGGCATGAGAGCATTGGCAAAGGGAAGCTGGGTCTCGATCCTTTTCGCTTCATTATGCAGGATGAACGCATGGATGAGATGCCACTGATCCTGGAGACAATAGACAGCACACTCTGGCCGCAGGAGATCAAGCTGTTGTATGGTTTTTGTGAGTAGTTGCCAGTGCGCCCTGATAGATGCCACCAAGAATAACGGGGTGGCGCGCGCCCGTCACTGAGGGCAGGTTGCCAGAGAGCCCCAGCATGGTCTGCCGGGCCAGCCAGGCAAAGGCGATGGCCTCAACCCAATCGGGATCAGCGCCATAATGGCGGGTACTCTCTATGCGGCATTGTGGGAGTTCATGCTGTAGTTGCGCCATCAACAGTGGATTATGGATTCCGCCGCCGCATACCAGCAGCTGCTGACAATCGGGAGCAGCGGTTGTAATGGCGTTGGCAATGCTCTGGGTAGTGAGTGCAGTCAGTGTTGCCTGAATATCTGCAGGTAGCAATCCTGGGATTAGCTCTAACCATCTCTCCAACCATGTCAGATTAAAATATTCACGTCCGGTAGATTTAGGGGGTGGGCGATCAAAATAGCCGTCCGCCAACATGCTCCTCAGTAAAGCGGGATGAATGTTGCCGCTGGCTGCCCATTCTCCATCTTTATCAAAAGGGGTGTGAATATGACGGGCGGCCCAGCTGTCCAGTAGACAATTGCCCGGGCCGGTGTCAAAGCCGGTGATGGCTGTCCCATCCTGTGGTGGCAGCAGGGTGATGTTGGCGATGCCACCAATATTCAGGATACATCGGTATGCTTCGTTGCTGCTGAAAAGGGTATTGTGGAATGCGGGAACTAGTGGCGCGCCTTCACCTCCGGCAGCCATGTCGAGGCGGCGAAAGTCAGCTACGGTGGTGATTCCGGTCTGTTCTGCAATTCGGTTGGGGTCGCCGATCTGGAGGGTAAAGGCATTTTTAGCATCGGGCCTGTGGCGAACAGTCTGACCGTGGCTGCCGATGGCAGTGACCGCTGAGGCTGGGATGTTGGCTCTGGCCAGGAGTTTTTGGGCAGCCGAAGCAAATTCGTCTGCGGCCAGGATATCCAGCTCACCCAGTCGGTCAATTTCATTGTTCCCTGGGGTGGTCAGATTTTGCAGCTCCCGCTGCAGTGATGTGGGCCATGGGTGGCTGCAGGTGGCCATCAGCTCTACACCGTGTCTGGGAAAACGAACCAGGGCAGCATCGATCCCATCCATGCTGGTACCGGACATGATCCCCAGGTAGATCTGTGCATCTGCCGGGTGCATCTGGCTGCCTAAGGGGTGGCTTCTGCCACCAGTGTTTTGTTGAGTATCTCCAGTCGGGCGAGCAGTGGTGCGGATTTCTCCTGGAAATCGGTGCGGTATTTTTTGGCAATTGGGGCGGCGGCCGGCAGCTTTACGGTCAGGGGATTGCGGTGGCTGCCGTTGATTCGAAATTCATAATGCAGATGGGGGCCACTGGCTAATCCGCTCTGACCAACGTAGCCGATGATTTGTCCCTGTGTAACCCGGGTGCCGCGGCGCTGTTTGGACGCATAACGGGACATGTGTCCATAAAGCGTCACGATACCACCCCCGTGCTCGATCATGACCGCTCTTCCATAGCCGCCTTTGCGGCCACGAAATATAATTTTGCCATCACCTGATGCTTTAATGGGGGTGCCTGATGCAGCAGCATAGTCAACTCCGCGGTGGGGGCGTTTTTTGCCCAATACAGGATGCCAGCGTGATTTTTGGAATCGTGAGCTGATGCGGCGAAAATCTACCGGGCTGCGCAGAAACGCCTTGCGCACACTCTTGCCGTCTGGTGAAAAGTAATCTGCCCGCCCTGTCTCATCTATATAGCGTATGGCACGAAAGGATTTGCCACGGTTTACAAACTCTGCGGCCAGGATAGCGCCATCGCGGTATTTTTGGCCATCCAGAAAATCCTCCTGATAGATAACGCTAAAGCTGTCTCCAGCGCGAATCTCCAGTGCAAAGTCGATATCCCAGCCAAAAATATTGGCCAGCTCCATGATGAGGCGGTCTGAAAGCCCCGCCTTCTGTACACTGACAAAGAGTGAATTTGTGACCTGGCCTGCGATGTGAGCGGTGCGTGATTCAAGTGGTCGTTCAATAATTTGGGCGCTGAAGGTGTCGCCATCAGGGGTGATTTTCAGGCTTTGAATGGCACTCTGTTCCAGGATTAACTCATGCAGATGGTTATCTGCATCCAGTGCGGCATGCAGGGTCTCGCCTGGCTTGATATGGGCCAGTTGGGCAGCAGCTTTGCCGCTGGAGACAATGCGGTGAAGCAGATTGGCGCTCAGCCCCAACTTGGGAAAAATGAGAGCAAGACTGTCGCCTGTGCGGATACGGTGCTTTTTCCACTGATACTCAGGCTCAACAGTCGCTGCCTCTTGGGATGTCGTGATGGGTGGTTTTGTGCTGCTGGAGTGGCTGGGGGGCGCCTGCAATGATTTGGGAATTGCCAATTGAGGGCGATGTTTTATCGGGGGTTGAAGCGCATTTTGGCCAGCAGCTTTTGTAGAGGTGGTTTCCGTCGCTACGGTGTTGGGGGTGCCTGGAAGCGCCAGTGCAACAATGCGTGATCCGGGTTTTTTCTGGACCCCATTTGATAAACTGAGCGGTTCCATGCTTTGCAGTGCGGCATAAAGGCCGGAAGCCACCAGGATGAGAGGGATGCCTAACAGTGCCAATCGACGGAAACGGTGGTGTGGTCTGTAACCGTAATAGGAGCTGCGTTTGTAGTCTTTTATCATGTAAATGCGGCAACTGGCGGAAAAGTAATGTAATTATGACTCAAAACCGTCACTCTTCCTACTATATATTGGCACTGTAACCATGGGATGTGTCACAGAATGGTTACTTTTTATCGCCAGTGCAGGTAAATTGTGCGCCGCAAATCGTTTTATATATCTATAGAGAGGCAGGAGATGACATCAGCCACAGAAGTAATGGCAATGATACGGCGAGGAACAGAGGAGATTCTTCTCGAAGAGGCCTTGCTAAAGAAATTAGAGAAGAATAAGCCGTTACGCATCAAGGCAGGTTTTGACCCCACCGCGCCAGATCTGCATTTGGGCCATACCGTATTGATCAATAAACTGCGCCAATTTCAGGATCTGGGGCATGAGGTGTTATTTCTAATCGGGGATTTCACCGGGATGATTGGAGATCCAACGGGTAAAAACATCACCCGTAAGCCGTTAACACGGGATGAGGTGCTGGATAATGCCCAAACCTATGAGCAGCAGATTTTCAAGATCCTTGATCCAGTAAAAACACTGGTGGTGTTCAATTCCAGCTGGATGAATGAGATGAATGCTGCAGATCTGATTCAGCTTGCAGCCAAACACACCGTGGCGCGCATGCTGGAACGGGATGACTTCAATAAGCGCTATAAAGGTGGGCAGCCCATTGCTATTCACGAGTTTCTCTACCCGTTGGTGCAAGGTTATGACTCTGTGGCACTAAAGGCAGATGTTGAGATTGGTGGTACTGATCAGAAATTTAACCTCCTGGTAGGGCGTCAGCTGCAGGAAGCCTACGGCCAGGAACCACAAGTTGTAATAACGCTGCCTATTTTGGAAGGACTAGATGGCGTACAGAAGATGTCCAAGTCACTGGGCAACTATATTGGTATTGCAGACTCCCCTGATGATATGTTCGGTAAGATCATGTCAATATCAGATGAGCTCATGTGGCGCTACCTTGAGCTGCTGAGCTTCAGATCCGTTGAAGAGATTGAATCATGGCGTAAAGAGGTTGAGGGGGGTGCAAACCCCCGTGATATCAAAGTGCGTCTTGCAGAGGAACTGGTGGAGCGATTTCATGATCGAGAAGCAGCAGAAAAAGCCAACCAAAACTTTGTAGCGCGTTTCCGCCAAGGGGCAATGCCAGAGGATATTCCCGAATTGGAGCTGCATGCCCCGGATGGCACATTGCCGATTGCCAATCTGCTTAAAGAGGCTGGATTAGTAAGCAGCACCTCAGAGGCTATGCGTATGATCAAGCAGGGAGCGGTCCGTATTGATGGCGAGCGTGTGGAGGATAAAAGCTTAAGGTGTCAGGTGGGCTCTGCTGGTATCTATCAGGTGGGTAAACGGCGCTTTGCGCGGGTGACTTTGGTTTGAGCAAGTGAGCACGCTCCAACTGATATTGTGAATTAGAAACTTATTTCATTAATATTCAAATAAAGGGTTGTGTGCTTTATCCTGATGCGTATAATGCGCCGCTCTCTCACATAGCTCTGTTGGTAATCATCGGTTCTAAGAGGGAGAAAATGCTCAAAGAGGAGCGCTCTGAATTGCATCAAATTAGTGGTTGACGCAATCAGATTGAGGCGTATAATTCGCGCCTCGCTTGATGATAGAGCAGCTGGAAACGGCAGCGGCATCAAGGGAAGCAGCCTCAAATTAGAGGTTGACGAAAGCGGATAAGCTAGTATAATTGTCCGACTTTCCCGGGTGAAATTCCTGGGACGCTCTTTAAAAATTTGATCAAGTAATTTGTGTGGGTGCTTCGTTGATAGTTGGTTAAGGCCAAAGAACGACGAAGTATCCTGGGGGAAACCCCTCGATCCAAGTCAAAAAGATTGGCAGCCAAAGCTGCTGTTTAA
>JAJRZI010000104.1 GCA_024275295.1 Gammaproteobacteria bacterium
AAACTGTTCTTTGCGGGTCTTCTTGCGGAATTTCTCGAAGTTAGTATCGGCAAAGGTTTGTTGGCGCATGTCAGATTCTAGCGTTCTTAGGAGGATGCGGTATTATCGCTCAAAATACGGAATTAATCAGAGGTTCCCTAAAAAGTAACAACTTATATTGTCGCCATAAATAGGTCATGCATGCTAATTGATTTACATAAAAAACAACCATCTAGCCATTGATGATAGGGGCAGGGAAATAAAGGAGCTAATGCTAAATACAAGGATAGCCTTTAATTATCTATACATGATTCACAGCACCAACCTGCTTCCAATGGGGTAAGTATTAACAAAGTTTGCGAAGCCTATAGGCACAGCTCACTACCGCCTGTGAGATCTTTATGGAATGTGCAGTAAGTTGCACTATTATTTACATTAGCAGGGTTCCAAAAAATCATACACAGCGTTTGGAGGAGGCTATGCAAATACCACTACAAATTACCTTTCGCCATATGGAATCATCCGCTGCTGTGGAAGACCGAATCCGCAATGAAGCAGCCGGGCTTGATCAATTCTATAACCAAATCATGAGTTGCCGCGTCGTAGTTGAGGCACCGCATGCTCACCATCGCAAGGGAAAGCTCTTTCACATCAGCATCGATCTTAAGGTGCCCGGAAAAGAGCTGGTAGCTAATCGTGGGCATAGCCAGGATCATGCCCATGAGGATATCTATGTCGCCATACGGGATGCCTTCAATGAAATGCAGCGTCAACTTGAGGATCATCTGAGACACCAACATGGAAAAGTTAAAGAGCATGAACCACCACCTCATGGACAGGTATCACTTTTAGTACCAGAGGAGGATTATGGCAGGATCGAAACCCCCGATGGACGAGATATCTATTTTCATCGCCATAGTGTACTTGGTGATAATTTTAATGCTCTCAAAATTGGAAGCGAGGTTCGGTTTGATGAAGAGCAGGGGGATAACGGCCCACAAGCAAGTACGGTAAAATTAGTAGGCAAGCACCATATTGTTGAATGACGCTGAGTCATCATAGTTTCACGTAGTATTGGAGTAGCAGATGGAAGAGATGTATGAGTATGCCGATGAATTGGGCCCCCTCAAGGTCATCCATGTCCATGAGCCCTCTATCGGTCTGAAAGCTGTATTGGTAGTAGATAATGTCGCCAAGGGGCCTTCAATCGGGGGAATTCGTATGGCCCCAGATGTTACAACCGTAGAGTGCATGCGGCTTGCACGCGCCATGACCTTCAAAAACGCAGCAGCTGGACTGCCTCACGGGGGAGGCAAAATGGTGATTTGGGGTGATCCCAAAATGGCTAAGCAGAAAAAAGAGATACTGATTCGCGCCCTGGCTAACTCCCTCAGGGAGGTTGAGCAATATATCTTCGCACCGGATATGGGCACTGATGAAGAGTGTATGGCCTGGATCAAGGATGAGGTAGACCGTGTTGTGGGACTACCCCGCGAAGTGGGCGGCATTCCACTCGATGAGTTAGGAGCTACAGGCTTTGGATTGAGCCATGCAGTGGAGATGGCACTGAAGCATTGTGATTTTGAGATCAAAGGTGCACGTATCGTAGTACAGGGCTTTGGTGCTGTAGGCAAACATGCTGCCCGATTCCTGGCAGAACAGGGAGCCATACTGGTAGGTGCCGCCGATTCCAAAGGTACACTCTATAATCCTGAAGGCCTGGATGTTGCAGCACTGATTGAACATAAGCAGTCTGGTAAGAGTGTCACTGACTTTGCTGGAGGTGAGGTGCTGGATAGTGATGCAGTGATTGATATTGCATGCGACATCTGGATACCTGCAGCCCGCCCTGATGTGGTTCATGATGATAACGTAAAACGTCTCAATACCCGCCTGGTGGTACAGGGGGCGAATATTCCTTTTACCTCAGGCGCAGAGAAACAGCTGCATGAGCAGGGGGTAATTTGTGTGCCAGATTTCATTGCCAACGCTGGCGGCGTCATCTGTGCTGCAATGGAATACCATGGCAGCAGCGAAACAGCCGCCTTTCAGACTATTGCAGAAAAAATACGTAGAAACACAGAGCAGGTGCTTGAAGAGTCAAAAAACAGCGGCATCCTTCCCCGGGAGGCCGCCGTACAACTCGCCCGCCGCCGTGTGGAGAAAGCGATGAGCTTTCGGCGGTGGAACCTGTTTTAAACCCTCCCTGACAGGAGGCGGACACTCAAAGGCCATCAAGATACAAAAGGAGGTATGAGGGATGTATCGCATTCGTTTCCATGGCCGCGGCGGCCAGGGTATGAAGACGGCCAGCCGCATACTGGGTACGGCCTTTTTCCTGGAAGGCCTTGAGGTTCAGGATGCCCCTCGCTACGGCGCAGAATGCCGCGGTGCCCCCATCTTTGCCTATGTACGCGCTTCCCGCTCCCCCATCAATGAGCGTGGCATCATTCGCTGCCCAGATCTTGTCATCATTGCAGATGACAGCTTGGTTACCGTGCCGGCTGCTGGGGTACTGGCAGGCGTTACCGATCAGACTTTCATGCTTGTCAGCACCAGTGAAAAGGCCGTCACCTGGAGTCATCGGCTTAATTTTGCAGGTTCTATTCTTACCCTGCCCACCCCTGTGGAAATCACTGACAGGATGGAACTGCGCTTTGTAGGTGCAACCTGTGCGGGCGCTGCTGCACGGCTGTGCGGCATCATCACCTCTGCCACGCTGGAGCAGGCAGTTCGTGAAGAGCTGACAGGTTTGCCAAGTAGCGTGATAGAGAGAAATCTGGAAAAGGCGCTTGAGGGCTACACACTCATGGCTGAGCATGAAGGGTGCATCAAAGAAAAGGCCATGCTCTCAGCCGAACAGTATGAGGTTCCAGAGTGGATTAACCTCCCTTTTGAAAAAGCATCTATTTCCGCCCCGGTTATTCACTCCTCACTCACCAGCGAGCTGATGCCCACTGGGCTATGGCGCACCATGCGCCCGGTAATCGACAGGGAGCACTGCAAAAAGTGCTGGTGGATCTGCAGCACCTCCTGTCCTGATGGGGCAATTGATATCGATGCCGATAACAACCCGCAGATCGACTACGAACACTGCAAGGGGTGTCTTACCTGTGTAACGGTTTGCCCATCCCATGCCATCCAGGCTATTCCCGAACATAAAAACCCAACATCGGAGGAGACCGGCTCATGACACGCAAACTCCTCACCGGCAATGGTGCGGCGGCCTGGGGGGCACGGCTCGCCGTGGTGGACTATATCCCGGCCTTTCCAATCACCCCCCAGACTGAGATTATCGAGAACCTTGAGAATTGGATCGACAATGAACAGATGCCCGCACGCATGGTGACCCTGGAGTCTGAACACTCCATGATCACAGCGGCAGGTGCTGCCGCCGCCACCGGTGTGCGGGTCTTTAGCGCCACCTCCAGCCAGGGTCTGCTCTATGCCATGGAGATGCTCTATACCGTCGCAGGGTGGCGTGCTCCCTTTGTGCTGGTCAATGTCTCACGGGGGCTCTCCGCCCCCATCACCCTGGAGCCAGATCATAATGACATCATGGCAGCCCGGGATAGCGGCTTTTTACAGATCCATTGCGCAGACTGCCAGGAGGTACTGGACAGCGTGCTGATCGCCTACCGGTTGGGCGAGGATGAGCGGGTACGACTGCCGGTCATTGTCAATCTGGATGGCTTTTATCTCTCCTTTACCCGGGAGCCGGTAGAGATCCCCGACCCACAAGCTGTTGCCCATTTTCTGCCACCCTATGATCCCGAGAACATCCGTTTCCGCGCCAGCACCCCCATCAGCCAGGCGGTAGCCGTGCTGGGCGGCACACCCTACTCCTACTTCCGTTATGAAAGCCATCTGGCAGCCCAAAAGGCGCTGGAGGTCTACGATGAAATTACTGCAGAGTTTGCAGAGGAGTTCGGGCGCCCCCGTGAAGCCTTAGAGAGCTATCGCACTGAAGATGCTGAGTATCTGTTTTTTCAGATCGGCTCCTTCGCTACTAAGGCACGGGAAGCAGTGGATCGGCTACGAGAATCAGGTTGGGCCATTGGGTTGCTGCGCCCCCGGTTATTCCGGCCATTACCAGAAAAACATATCCGCCAGGCCCTGGCTGGTAAGAAGGGTGTAGCGGTAATTGATCAGAATCTCGCTGCTGGACGAGGCGGCGTGCTGTACAGTGAACTCGCCTCCGTACTTTTTGGCCATGCCAATATGCCTGGCATCCTGACCAGCTTTATTGGCGGCCTGGGCGGCAGGGATATCAGCACCGAAGAATATTTTGAGATGGCTATGGTTACCCGTCAGGCGGTAACAGATGGAGAGGCGCCATCACCCCGGCTGCTCTACACCGAAACAGAGCTGCGTGAGGTACAAAAACTTCAGGCTATCGCCAATATGGAGCGCATAGAGCTGGGAGCAAAGCCATGAATGAAACCCTCTTCCGCCGAATAAAAGACCTGCCCTCAACCCACCTGCTTGGCACTGGCGTCCCAACCTGTGCTGGCTGTGGAGGACTGCAGGCGCTGCACCAAATTTATGATGTGCTTGGGGAGAAGACCGTATTCGTCAATGCTGCAGGCTGCATGACGCTGCTTTCAGTCTACCCCTTCACCCCATTTCGTGGCTCCTGGCTATACACCGCCATGGCTGCTGCACCAGCTGGTGCGCAGGGTATCCGTGATGCCCTGGATATCCAGTTAAAGAAAGGGCAGATTACAACAGACGATGACCTACAAGCCATTGTACTCACTGGAGATGGGGCCGCCTATGGCATGGGGATGTCCGCCACCTCCAGCGCCATCGAGCGGGGACTGGACTTCGTCTATATCTGTTACGACAATGAGGGATATGGCAATACGGGTCAGCAGTACTCCGAGGCCACGCCCCATGCCGCACGCACCTCCACCAGCAAAGGCCCTCAGGGCTATCCGGGATACAAGAAGGATCTCTTCTCCATCTGGGCCGCACATAAACCCAGCTATGTGGCTACCGTAATTGGCGCTGAACCCCTGGATCTTGCACGCAAGATCGAGAAGGCAAAAGAGAAACAGGGGCCACGACTTATTCTTGCACTCTCTCCCTGTCCCACAGGTTGGGATTATGACCCCAAAGAGAGCGCCGATGTCGGTCATCTGGCGGTTCGCACCGGCATCTGGCCTCTTAAGGAGTACGAAGATGGTAAGGTGGTACACACCAAGGTTCCACGCAAACGTCTGCCGGTGGAGGAGTATCTAAAACGCCAGGGGCGTTTCTCCCACCTGTTTGAGCCAATGCGAAACGAGGAGATACTCACTGGGATACAGGAGCGGGTAGATGCCTATTGGGCAGAGATTGAAGGTTAAGGGAGATAGAACAACATCAACCAATGAACACTACCAATAAAAGCTATTTTTACCGCGGTGGTGAAGAGCCGTTATTAGGCAGCACCATACCTGAACACTTCATCAGCGTAGCTGCACGGTTCCCTGATAATGACGCAGTAGTCTCAATCCCTCAGGCACGCCGTCTGACCTATGCTGAATTCTCTAAGCAGATTGACCATATTGCATGTGGGCTATTAGGGATGGGCTTCACCAAAGGTGACCGTGTCGGCGTTTGGTCTACCAATAAC
Organism: Gammaproteobacteria bacterium; assembly: GCA_024275295.1. Lineage (GTDB taxonomy): Bacteria > Pseudomonadota > Gammaproteobacteria > Chromatiales > Chromatiaceae > WFXD01. The sequence goes on from JAJRZI010000104.1 coordinate 5,600, forward strand.
ATTGAATGGGCACTACTGCAGATGGCCACTGCCTGGATTGGAGTGATCCTGGTCAACATCAACCCTGCCTACCAAACTAAAGAGTTAGCCTATGCCCTGCAACGCTCTGAAGTGCAGGGTCTATTTATTATCACATCATTCCGCAGCAGTGACTATGTAGCCATGCTGCTGGAGTTATTACCGGAACTGAAAAGCACAGCACCGGATGCTTTGTCTAATAATAAGTTCCCCTATCTACGCCGAATCATTCTCTATAATCCGGCCTCACCAGAGGCTACAGAAAGGCCACATCCAGGTTTTGTGGTATGGCATGATCTGTTACAGCTGGCAAACGCTGTCTCAAAAGATAGACTGAATAAAATAACAGCCACACTGGATATGGATGACCCTATCAATATCCAATATACATCCGGCACAACAGGCTTCCCTAAGGCGGTTGTGCTTACCCATCACAACATTCTCAACAACGCCTGGTTTTCAGCTGAAGCTATGCATTTTTCTGAAAAGGACCGGCTCTGTATCCCTGTCCCCTTTTACCACTGTTTTGGTATGGTGTTGGCAAACCTGCTCTGCTTTGCCACAGGTGCCTGTGCCGTAATACCCAGTGAGCACTTTGATCCCCTTGCCGTACTCAACGGCGTGGAGGCCGAGCGCTGTACCGCAATTCACGGTGTACCCACCATGTTTATTGCTGAATTGGAGCATCCAAGGTTCAGTGAATTTAATCTCTCTACACTTCGCACAGGCATTATGGCCGGTGCACCCTGTCCCCCTGAGTTAATGACCCGGGTTATTGAGCAGATGCACTGCCGAGAAATATTGATCGGTTATGGTGAAACAGAAGCATCCCCCATCACTCACCTGACTACACGTGACGATACCTTTGAGCGCCGTATTGAAACCGTTGGCCACAACCTCCCCCATCAGGAGGTAAAGGTGGTGAATACAGAGAACGGGCAGACCGTATTGATGGGAGAGATAGGCGAGATCTGCTTCCGTGGTTATCACATCATGCAGGGCTATTACGGTGACCCTGAAGCCACCGCAAAGGCCATCGACCCGCAGGGGTGGCTGCACTCAGGTGATTTGGGCACCATGGATACAGAGGGTTATCTGCGCATTACCGGTCGCCTAAAGGAGATGATTATCCGTGGTGGTGAGAATATCTATCCACGTGAGATTGAAGATTTCATCTTTACCCACCCCAAGGTAGCTGAAGTGGCAGTATTTGGTATACCTGACAAATTTTATGGCGAAGAGATCATGGCATGGATCCAACTCCACGCCAAAGAGACCTGCTCTAAAGAAGAGATACAAAGCTTCTGTAAAGGTGAGATTGCACATTTCAAGATCCCAAAACATATCTGGTTTGTTGAAGAGTTTCCTTTGACCGTTACCGGTAAACTGCAGAAATTCCGAATGCGCGAAATGGCCATGAAGAAGTTAAGCGCCTGTTGATTTTTATAGGATAAAAGAGATTATTTGAATTAACTTAATAGAGAGGAGCAAAACCATGAAACCACTACCCACAAAAAAATATCCTATCCAAGCAATAGGAGAGGCTTATGAGCTACTGCTCGAACAAGCGATTAAAGAAGCACATAAGCTTGAGGATAAAACAGGCCCAGCCCTTCACCACCTCATTGATGAGGTGCGTACCGACAGTAAAATTCTAGAAAAATTTACCCAGGAACAGATGGAAGAGGTTGCCGGCTATTTGAAACGTGACCTGATCGATGCCGCTCACTACATCGAAGAGACCAAGGAAGACTTTAAGACCTGGTTCGGTTTTGATATTGAATTGATTGAAGACCGCCTGCGCGATCTTTTCACCCAGGCTGCAGATCAAACCACCATAGAGCTTTTAAAACTTAAAGCAGAAGCCACCCATGAATACCGTACAGGTGAAATCACAGGGCCTGGCACACTGCTATGCAAAGAGTGCGGTGAAAAATTACATTTCCATAAACCGGGGCATATCCCGCCTTGCCCTAAATGCCATAGTACGGCCTTTGGACGAATCTCCACAGATGATAATGCATAGATACAAACTGGCATTACAGTAGTTTAGATTTGATCTAACACCGAACTTTGTCTAACTCCCACAGCCCTGAGACTGTGGGAGTTCATGCTTTTCACAACCATCTGAGCCATGACAACCACCTTAAGGCTTGCGGCAACTGCCCTTGAGCGAAGCGCTGTGGTTGACCGACCGCTAGATTCAGTTAATAGCACTTGTTTATGTGCCGCCACATAATTCATCATACTGTATGCAGTTAATTTGAAAGTAGGAGAAATCGGGCTTCTTGACACCGGGCCAGGATGATTTGAAGGTGGCCTTAATAACAGAAAGCTCTCCACATTGGTCTTGGTCAGATCGTTGAGCAACTTGGGATAGCTATCATCACCTTTGGCGATCAGCAGTTGCCACGTTCAGGTAGCGTTAACGGCAGGCCTTTTGTGCCAGGACGCAGGCGATCCATCTCTGTCATAAAACTTTCATCTAATCATCACCTTGTTGTCACAGTGCAAATCTAATATTCTCACCAGCTTTGTAACTAACGAAATCGGGGTTGATAATGAGTTCAAAAAATAGGCTTTGCACAGCTATAGGTGTGGTTCTTACAGGGGCTACTGTGTTGGCGGCAAGTAATGCTGCTGCAACTGATAAAGAGTTGCTTGATATACTGAAAAGCAACGGGGCAATTACCGAAAAACAGTATGTGGCTTTACTGCAGAAAGGTAAGGAGTCTGATGAAACGCTGAAAAAGATGGCCTGGGCTGGACGCCTCAAGATCAAAGGTGATCTGCGTGTGCGTCAGGAATTTGTAGATTATGATGGCGCACGAACGAAAGATCGTCAGCGCTACCGCGCACGCATTGAAATTGCTGCCAAGGTGACTGAAAACGTGGATGCAAATATTCGGCTGGCCTCAGGCAGCAATGCAAATCCCACTTCGACTAATCAGACTATGGATGATGCCTTTGAGAAGGATAGCGTATGGATTGATCTGGCCTACCTGAACTGGCGCCCACTGGCAGGACTGAACATCTTTGGTGGAAAGATGCGACAGCCTTGGGAGATGGTGGGTGATATCGTGTGGGATGGTGACATCAACCCGGAAGGCGTAGCCGTCAAATACAGTACCAAACTGGGGGGTGCTGATTTGATCGCATCCGGTGGTTATTTGGTGCTAAGCAATATTGGCGGCAATAGATTTGCTGATGATACATCGCTTGTCTATGGGCAGTTGAATGGCAAGTTCAATCTTGGTGGTGCAAAGACCTCGCTCGGCGCTACGATCTATGACTACCGCAATGAGAATGCCACTGTCACGGCCAATAGCAGCACCTCTGAGTTTGGTCTGTACGAACTGTTTGGCTCGGTAGCCGTAAAGGCAGCGCTGCCGGTAAAGGTCTATGGCCAGTATGTGAAGAACAGTGATGCCAATGGTGCAAATAGTGGGGAAGACACCGCATGGCTGCTCGGTGTCGCCACCAAATACAGCAAATGGAAGCTTGATTACAACTACCGTGATACCGAAATAAACGCAGTAAGCGATTACTTCAACGACTCTGATTTCGCCTATGGCAAAACAGATGCCAAGGGCCACAAGTTCAAGCTGGGTTACAAGATCGACAAGAATTTCGGTTTTGGCCTGACCTACTTCATGGCTGAAACCGGACGTTTTGCAACGACGCCGAACACTGATATCGATACCCTGCAGATCGACCTCAAGGCCAAGTTCTGATCACAATTCATTAGCGCAACACCCCGCCCAGGGGTTCTCCCTGGGCGGCCACCCGGCCAATCCAGGTCTTGGTGCGAAATACATACCAATGGAACAGGCATATCTTTAGTCGTGCCTTTTTCCTTTTCCGTCCCAAGTAATCATCCACTGCCCGAACAGGAATGTTCGTATTCCACTCTACTTGTCAAGTATCGATGTAACCATACTGTCATCAAAATTAAATCGTGCTGTCACTTTGTTTATCTAACATTGAACATGAACACAATGAGACAGAAGGAGACAACAGTGATGTTCAAATGCAATAAACTACAACCTCAACCCACGATAGATGTACTTATCCGCTACCGTGGTCGGCGCAGTTTTTACGCCACTACCGAACAGATAGCTAAAGACGGTATGTTCCTTAAGGCGCACTTGTTAAGTATTCCACTCAATACCGATATTGAGCTGCAATTTTCCATTGGCCGTAATAGCTACAGTATCCCGGCTGTTGTCATGGATGACTGCTCCCAGGGCATCTATGTCGGCTTTCGCCAGCTACAGGCTGATGCCTACCTTGCATTCCGTACACTGCAACGCAGCATACATGCAGCTATTCCCCTATCTTCCGCAGCATAATAATCCTACCTCAATCAACATAAGCGCCACCCATCAGGCTTACTTTCGGCATGGGAGGGCTTTTGCCCGTCTCTTAAATCTGCTCACTGTAATATCTCTGTAACACTAATGTAACAGAATGGTCACTCGGCTTTATTACAATCCCTAGTGTTTTCTGCAGATGCCACCAGCAGCATGTTCTGAGGGTGCAATTTGGGATATGCCTGAATCATCTTTATCGGCTTTTGCAGGTCAATGAATTCATTAATTCGAGGAGACTGTCTTGAAAGCCAAGTTTTTTACCACCGCCCTGCTAATTGCGGGTATCGCTTTTACCGCCCTGAATGCCGAGGCTCGCACCCTGATTCAGAACAAGGGTTCTGATACCTTGGTAAACGTCGCTCAAGCCTGGGCGGAGAAATACCGTGACATCAACCCTGAAGTGGCTGTAGCCGTTTCCGGTGGTGGCTCCGGCACCGGTATCGCTGCTATGATTAATGGCACTGTGGACATCGCCAATGCCAGTCGCAAGATGAAAAAGAGAGAGCTGAAACAGGCCAGGAAACGAGGGCAGAATCCTGTGGAACATGTGGTTGGATATGATGCCCTGGCTGTCTACCTCAATCCTAATAACCCTGCAAAATCCCTCACTATTGCCCAACTTGCTGATATCTATGGTCGTAAGGGCAAAGCCAAAAAGTGGACGGATATTGGCATCGAGGTGCCTGGCTGTAAGGGGCAGAAGATCATCGTGGTCAGCCGTCAGAACAACTCTGGCACCTATGCCTATTTTAAAAAGGCCGTGCTGGGCAAGAAAGGCAAGTACCGCATGGGCACCCTGGATATGCACGGCTCCAAGGATGTAGTGGATCTGGTTGAGAAGACCCCCTGCGCCATCGGTTACAGCGGCCTGGCCTATGCCACCGACCACGTCAAATTGGTCTGCATTTCCAGTAAAGGTGCTGCCTGTGTCAACCCCAGCGTGGCAACCGCCAGTGATGGAAGTTACCCCATCGCCCGTCCGCTCTTCATGTACACCAACGGCGAACCTAAAGGTGCAATCAAGGGCTACCTGGATTGGATCCGCAGCGAACAAGGTCAGTGCATTATCCTGAAAAAAGGCTATGCCCCGATCAGTAAAGTAAGCTGCAAGTAAAATATCACACATTATATAGTGGCCTGGGAGGGAGCTAACCCTACCCAGGCCGTAACTTTTTAAACCCGGCCAAGCCGCTTGATACCAGGAGCCAACATGAGCCATTACGAACAACGCCTGGAGCAGGATCTCAACCAAATCCGGGAACAGGTGGCGGAGGTGGCCGAACGGGTGGAGGTCGGGCTGAAAGACGCCATGCATGCCCTGCTGTCCGGCAACCGGAAAATGGCCTATGCCACCATCCTCGGCGACCTGCCCATCAATCGACGGGTGCGCCGCATCGATCAGCTGTGCCACAGCTTTATCGCCCTGCACCTGCCGAGCGCCGGGCATCTGAGGCTGATCTCCTCCGTTATCCGCACCAACATCGAGCTGGAGCGTATTGGTGATTACGCCGTCACCATCTGCCGTGAATCGGTACAGATGTCACAGCCACCGCAAGGTCTCCTGGCCGACAAGCTGGAGCTTATATCGGAAGAGTCACGCCTCATGCTCTCCCAGGCCATAAAGGCCTTCAAGGAGGGGAACGCCGAGGCGGCTAAGGCGACCAAAGGGATGGCTGCACAGATTGATCACGCCTTCAGCAGCACCTTTTCTGACCTGACATCTGAAGAGAGCGGTTGTGATCTCAAGGATGTCATGCGACTGTTCAATATCTTTCATCGGCTTGAGCGCGTGGCGGCACAGGCCAAAAACATCTGTGAAGAGACCATCTTTGCCGTAACCGGCGAGACCAAGGCACCCAAGGTTTATCGGATTCTCTTTCTTGATGAAGACAACAGCGGACTGAGCCAGATGGCCGAAGCCATTGCCCAGCGCAACTACCCCAATAGCGGTCGCTACATCAGCGCGGGTCGCTATGTCGCCACGGAACTCAACCCTGCCGTCACTGAATTTATGCAGGCACGCGGCTTTGATCTCAGTCAGGCTCACCCCAAACCACTGGAGATGACCGCTAGCGAACTCAATGAGCTGCACATCATCATCAGCCTGCAGGGTGCGGTCAAAAACCATATTCCAGAGATCCCCTTCCACACGGTTGCAATGGAGTGGGATGTTGGCATACTGCCTACGGGTCTGAATCCAGAGCAGACCTATCAGCGGCAGTAAGAGCTCTACCGTGAAATTGCCGTGCGCGTGCAGGATCTGATGCAGACACTGCGTGGTACGGGGGCCTCCTGATATGTCCCAGGATCATGCATTTGATCAACGTAATCTGGACTGGTACATCGACAAGGCCGTTCAGATACTAGTTTTTATGGGCGGTATCTACGCCATCATCTTTATTGTTGGCATCTTTCTCTTTATTACCAAAGAGGGGATCGGCTTCCTGATCGACACGCTCGACTTTAAGGAGTTTTTCGGCTCACCCTACTGGGAACCCAGTGATGAAGATGCGCCGGAATATGGCATTCTGGCCCTGATGGCCGGTACCGCCAGCGTCACCGGGCTGGCTATGTTGATTGCCATCCCCTTCTCGCTGGGTACAGCCA
>JAJRZI010000012.1 GCA_024275295.1 Gammaproteobacteria bacterium
GATTGAGCCCACAGAGAGCGAATCCCGCGAAACCATCGATGCCTTCTGCGATGCCATGCTGGAGATCGCCGAGGCGTGTGAAGAGGGCGATACCGAAGCGCTGCACATTGCCCCAACACTCCCCATCCGTTCCCGGCTGGACGAAACCGCTGCGGCGAGAAACCCTGTGCTGGTCTGGAATGATAGCTAGAAACACAAAAGGCTTGATTCAGGCCTCCCCCGCCGGGGATTTCCACGGGTCATCCATGGCCTTCACCCTGCAGACCAGCCTAAACCTTACTTAAAAAGCAGAACAGCTCGGGGCGCTGCCCGTTCAGCTTCATTTCAGTGTTTTTTTCTATGGTTCGCCATATGAAGAAATTAAAACAATTTCTGGTTTGGGATCCTCTGGTACGCATTTTCCACTGGCTGTTGGCGGCATGTTTTCTGACCGCCTATATCCTGGAAGATAAAATGCTCAATCTGCATCTGCTGGCGGGAAGCATTGTGCTCGGGCTACTTATATTCAGGTTGATCTGGGGTATGGTCGGTACTGAACACTCCCGGTTTTCTGATTTCGCCTGTTCATTCAGACAGGTTATAGAACATCTGCGTTCTCTGGCGCGTTTGCATCCTTCACACCATATGGGGCATACACCCACCGGTGGTATCATGATTTTCTTCCTGCTCACCGGGTTACTGGTGCTGACAGTTAGCGGAGTTTTACTCTACAGCCTGGAAAACAGCTCCGCTCCTTTTTTCGGGCTCATGGCCGGAGTCGATTTTGATACGATCTTAATGATAGAAAACCTGCATGGATTGGTGGCGGATATGTTGGCGTTATCTGTTTTATTCCATATCGCAGGCGTATTGGTTGAGAGCCTTTTACAGAAACAGAACCTTACCCGGGCAATGATTACCGGATACAAAAAGGAGAAAATATGAAAATATTTACAGTCGTACTGCTCTGCATAGCTGCTCTGCCTGCCCAGGCATCTGAAACGGCCATTACACAGGTGCAGGATAGTTATCGGACTGAGGAAGGCAGCGCATTTGCTGCAACCCGTGGCAAGAGCATGTGGACGCAGAGCTTTATACAGAAGAAATCAGGAAAGCAGGTCAGTTGCGCCACCTGTCACACTGCTGACCTTAAGCGGGCCGGCTCCCATATAAGGACGGGTAAGACCATTGGCCCGATGGCTACAACTGCTAATGAAGAGCGATTCAATGATCCTGCCAAGATCGAGAAATGGTTCCTGCGTAACTGTAAGTGGACATTGGGACGTGAGTGCACTGCACAGGAAAAGGGCGACTTTCTCTCCTATTTTCAGAGCGAATAAATAATCACATCCAACTAAAAAAGGAGCATGAGATGAATAAAAGAATTTTTGCAGGTGCACTCATCATGGCAGCCTCTGTATCACTGTCGGTATCAGGCATTGTCTTTGCTGACAGGGATGAATATGAACGGGGCCTGTTTAAAAGAACAGGTACAGTTCCTGCTGTGGCCAACAAGCTATATGCGACGGAATGTGGTGCATGTCATTTTGCTTATCAGCCAGGCTGGCTGCCTGCTCGTTCATGGAAAAAAATGGTGGGAGAACTGGATGATCACTTCGGTGAAAACGCCGAGCTGGATCAGGAGAGTAGAGATGCCATTACCCAATATCTGGTAACTGAAGCAGCCGATGTAAAACCTAACCGCAAAAGCCGCAAAATTCTGCGCTCAATCAGAGACACTGATGCGCCACAGAGAATTTCAACACTACGCTATATGGTTAGCAAGCACGATGAAATACCTGCGCGTTTGATTACGGGCAATGCCAAAGTTGGTTCCGCTGCCAACTGTATTGCTTGCCATAAAGGTGCATCGGAGGGACAGTTTAATGAACATGGCGTAAATATTCCGGGTTATGGCCCCTGGGAGGATTAAACTGATCAGATGATGAAGCGTAAGTTCAGATGGATCATGGTATTACTGCTCATATTGTCGACTACTCCGATGGCGTGGGCTGGTGATCATGACCGCGCCAAAGCCCTGCTGGAAGAGGGTGAGATCCTGTCTCTGTCTGAGATCATGGAACAGGCCAACTCCCGTGTTCCCGGAAAGATTCTGGAGGTGGAGTTGGAGGAGAAGGGTAGTATGATCGTCTATGAAATCGAATTTCTCAGTGAGCAGGGCGTTATCATGGAAATGCTCATTAATGCACGCAGCGGCAAACTGATCTCGGTTGAGGAGGATTGATTGCGCTTACTGCTGGTCGAGGATGACAAGGCACTGTCTGCCGAACTGGCACTACAGCTTGAACAACATGGGTTTGCGGTGGACAGGGTGTTTGATGGGGCGGAAGCAGCCTTTATAGGAGAAAGCGAACCTTACGATGTAATCATACTTGATCTTGGCTTGCCCGAAATGCCTGGAATTGACGTACTTAAACAGTGGCGCAGTAAGCAGATAGCAACACCTGTCCTGATTCTTACGGCACGCGATGCCTGGCATGAAAAGGTAGATGGTTTTCGTGCCGGTGGTGATGATTATCTTAGCAAGCCATTTCATGTGGAGGAGCTGGTTGCGCGGCTGGATGCCCTGATAAGGCGATCAAAAGGGGTAGCTGTTGCACAAATCGAGCACGGTGGCTTGAAGCTTGATGAGGCAACGCAGAGCGTTGAACAATATATCGGAAGCGGAAAGGTCGTAACCGAACTGACCGGCGTAGAGTTCCGGCTGCTGCGCTATCTGATGTTGCACCCCGGCCATCTCTTCAGCGAGAGTCAGCTTCTTGAACATGTCTATAATTATGACTCCGAAAAAGAGAGCAACGTCATAGAGGTCTATATCAGTAAATTGAGAAAGAAGCTGGGCAAAGAGCGTATTCTGACCAAGCGTGGTCAGGGTTATCTGTTCAATCCGGAGAAGCCGTGACATCGCTGAGCCGGCATCTCTCCATCAGTCTTGCGGCAAGCCTGATTTGCTTTTTTCTGATTCAGACAGTTCTTGTTGGCATGGAAATGCGCAGACTGACGGAAGACCGGGTGGTTTCACGTCTACAAGATGATATGGAGGGTATTCTTGCAGCACTTTCCGTAGCTTCCGGTGAAGCTGTAACGGTGGAGTGGGAGCATATCCCGGACATATTTATGCGTCCGTTTTCCGGCCATTATTTCCAGATCCAGCAGGGTAAAGACCCAATACGCTCCAGATCATTGTGGGATAGTGATCTGCCTGTGCAGGGAGTTGGAATCAACCGCGCTGCAGAGGGGCCTGAAAACCAGCAACTGCTGATTCTTTCCCGCTCTTTTGTCGTACACGGCCAGACACTGTTGCTCAGTGTTGCAGAAGATACCTCCGAGCTGGAAGCGACATCACGCTATTTCCAGGAACGGATGATACTCCTTTCGCTCGTCGCATTACTGCTATTATTGGTGATTCAGATGTGGGTTATCCGCCGAGGCTTGAAGCCGTTGGCAGGCCTGAGGAGAGAATTACAGCAACTGGAACGAGGTGAAACGGAAAAACTCGAATATCCGGTTCCAACTGAGATCAGCCCGCTCGTTGAAGAGGTGAATCGTCTGTTGATGGTATTGCAACAACGGCTTCTGCGTTCTCGCAATGCCATGGGGAACCTTTCACATGCGCTGAAAACACCGTTGACATTGATGTTTCAGATTCTGGAAAGGCGACAGGATGATAAGGAGTGCACGCAGTTACTTGAGCAGGCCCGACACATTGAGGAACACATTAACAGAGAGCTCTCACGGGCCAGAACTGCGGGGCAGTCGGCAGGGGGGGGCTGGCTGAAGCCCGAACAGGATGTGCGCGATCTGGTTTCTACGCTGGAAGCAGTTCACCGGCAGCGAATCACTGTTGAATTACAGATTGTGGAAATTACGACTGTTTCCGCGGATCGGGAAGATATGATGGAATTAGTCGGCAATCTTCTCGATAACGCCTGCAAGTGGGCACAGGGGCGAGTAATTCTCAAGGTGTATCAGCGATCGGGACTGTATATCATTATCGAAGATGATGGGCCCGGCATGAAACCGGAAGAACAGTTGCTGGTTCTCGGGCGCGGTGTGCGCATGGACGAAGCAAAACAAGGGCATGGTCTGGGGTTGTCCATTGTCAGGGAAATCGTTGATGCATATGGCGGCAGACTTGAGCTGGGCAAATCGAATGCGCTGGGAGGGTTAAGGGTGTCGGCATATTTCCCGCTACCAGGGACGGATTGAAAGAAGCCTTTACGACCCCCCTCATCGAAAGAGGGCGTCTTGGTTACTAGAAAATTTTCAATAAACTATTTGTACTATAACAGTATCTCTTGCGCCCAGGAAAGGACAATACAACTAATCCAAACAGATATTTAAACCGGTTTTACGACCACCATGATAACAACAGCAATCAGAATCAGGGTCGGGAACTCATTATAGAAACGGTAGAACTTATGGCTACGTCTGTTCACGCCTGCAGCAAAAGTTTTTACAACAGCACCGCTGTGGAAGTGGTAGGCCAGCAAGGGC
>JAJRZI010000105.1 GCA_024275295.1 Gammaproteobacteria bacterium
CATTGTGGAGCAGAAATCTCCCCCTGCGCTGTACCATTGAGCCAAACCTCTCCCTGATGCGGATCAAGATCAGCAATGGCCCGAAGCAATTGAGTCTTGCCGCATCCTGAGGGGCCAGAGAGAGTGATACATTGACCGGCATGAATTTCCAGGCTGATGGGAGCGCGTCCCTGAACCTGAAGGCTATGAAGGCTGAGCTGGGACATTTACCTCTTCTTAAAAAGAAGATCCAAGACACCGTGGCCAAGGCGTTGGCCGCGCTGTTCAAACTTGGTGAGTGGTCGTGTATCAGGGCGTGGCGCAAATTGCCCCTCACCCAGGGTGTTCTCAAACTCAGGGGCAGCGCTCAAAACCTGCATCATCTGCTTGGCATAACCCTCCCAGTCAGTGGCCAGATGCAGGATGCCACCGGGTTTTAATAGTCGTGCCAGCAGGCTGACAAACTCGGGCTGTACGATGCGGCGTTTATGATGTCGTTTTTTATGCCATGGATCGGGGAAAAAAAGCATGACACCATCCAGAGACTGGTTTGGCAAGTGGTGGCGCAACACCTCCATGGCATCGTGCCGCATGACCTTGGTATTGCTCAGTCCCAGCTCTTCCAGCCGGAGTAGTAGATGACCCACGCCAGGGCGGTGCACCTCAATACCGATATAGTTGTTTTCGGGGTGTTTGGCTGCCGTTTCAGCCAGCGCCTCACCATTGCCAAATCCAATCTCCAGGTAGAGTGGTTTGCTATTACCAAACAGCTGGATGGGATCAAGCTGCTCACCCTCGATGCAGTCAATGCCAAACCGGGGCCAGCAGCGATCATACGCACTGCGCTGTCCTTCAGTAAAACGGCCCTCACGGAGTACAAAACTGCGAATGGGGCGACGTTTGATCGCTTCTGGCATAGCTCAGAAAAAGAGTCCATCCATAGGGGATGAGGCAGATGCAAAACGTTTTGGCGCCATGCGGCCTGCCAGATAGGCCTCACGTCCAGCCTCAATACCCTTGCGCATGGCAGAGGCCATAAGGACAGGATCCCTGGCAGCGGCAATCGCCGTATTCATAAGTACGCCATCGCACCCAAGCTCCATCGCAATGGCGGCATCCGAGGCGGTGCCCACGCCGGCATCAACCAGAATCGGAACCGTGGCATTCTCTACAATAGTGCGAATATTCAAGCGATTGCGAATACCCAGCCCGGAGCCAATAGGTGCTGCCAGTGGCATGACAGAGATGCACCCCAACTCTTCCAGTCGCTTGGCCATGATGGGATCATCATTGGTGTAGACCATGATGTCGAAACCATCCTTGATCAACACTTCAGCAGCTTCCAAAGTGGCGGCCACATCTGGGAACAGGGTCTTTTCATCACCCAGCACCTCAAGTTTGACCAGATTATGGCCATCCAGCAGCTCTCTTGCTAGGCGACAGGTGCGCACGGCGGTTTTGGCATCAAAACAGCCAGCGGTATTGGGCAGCAGGGTGTATTTGTCGGGTGAGATGACATCCAATAGATTGGGCTGATCCTTGTCCTGGCCAATATTGGTGCGGCGTACAGCAAAGGTGACAATCTCTGCGCCACTGGCGCTGATGGCAGCATCGGTTTCGTCCAGATCTTTATATTTGCCGGTGCCAACAAGCAGGCGTGAGTGGTACTCTTTTCCAGCCAGGGTGAAGCTGTCGTTACTTGGATTGGTCATGATTTAGTGCCGTGGGTTGTCAATGAATCTGGGTAAAATAGCCCTCTGACTTGGGCTTTGGTCGGATGCTGACGTGTAGGATCTCAGCTTATCCACCACCAATCGCATGCACGATCTCTACATTGTCTTGAGGTTTGAGGTTGTAATCAGAATAGCTGCTGCGCGGCACCAGCTCTTCATTAACCTCTACGGCAATACGTTTGCCTGAAAGTTCAAGTGATTCAATCAGTGCCGCCATGCTGGTATTGTCAGGGATCTGCTGCTGTTCGCCGTTGAGATAGATCTGCATCTTGGCTCCGGTGGTATTACCAAGTAGGCAGCGAATTCTACACTAAAATTGCATCATCAGTCATGACCTTAAGATGATGTTGCACATCAGCTTTTGGAGGCATAGAATCAGGATGACGCGGGGGTAGATTCATATCGGAGTCCACCCGCAGATTCCAACCTATTGCGGGTATCGTATATCGGTATTACCCTAGCTTCCCAAGCTAGTGAGGCGAGTTCGACTCTCGCTACCCGCTCCACTTTTCACCCAAACAACCGCATGAAACCGCCTCTTTATGCGCTCAGCTTGTGGGCTACTGAAATCTAATCCCGGCTTCCAGAAAGAGGGATCTGCCAAGGTGAGGATAGTCATTCACCAGGGTGCCTGTGGGGTCTGGACTCTCATATTGCTCATCCATCAGGTTGCGGGCGGAGGCTTTTAGATAGATCTCATCTTTTATATCAGAGAGTATAAAGGCCATATCCACTACTTTGCGTGAACTAATATTACTTCGGGCATCTCCCGGAGTGCGCTTCAATTGACTGGTGTATCTCAGGTTTGCGTTCCAGTGGAGATAGGGTGAGAGCTTAACGTTGAACCCAAGGTTGCAGTGGTGCTTTGCCGTACCTGGAAGCGCTCTGTCCGCAGTCACATCTTCAGCATCCGTATAGGTGTAATTGGCGTATACATTGTCTGATCGTTTACTCCCGATTTGAAGTTCAGCCTCTACACCTTGTAATTTTTGCTCACCAGAATTTTCATATCTTCCTGCGATGATATCGATAATATCTTTCATTTCAGTGCGGTAAAGCGTGATGCCGCCATTAATATTCTGCGCAAATGCATGATTAATGGATGTTTCAAGCGTAGAGATAATAGAGGGTTGCAGGTTGGCGTTACCCGTTACAACCGGGTTGTTTTTGATAAAAAGCTCTTGATAATTAGGGGCTTTAAAGGCTCTTCCATAGAGGAGTTTATAGTAGGTTCCCGGAGAGAACTGCCACACAAAGGCCGCCCTGGGATTGATAGTCTTGCCAAAGTCACTGTAATGGTCATAGCGCACGCCCAGTGTAGCCTCTATATCATCGCCAATCTCCAAGACCTCTTGCGCATAGAGCGCCATAATTGTGCGTTTTTCTTCGGAACTAAATGGGGCGACCTCCCGGTATTCACCGATGGGAGCGAACGTGACCGGATCATAATTGCTAATGCTTTTTACACCAGACATCTCTTTCTCTTGCCAGACAAAACCAAAGGTAAGGGTGTGATTGTCCCATCTCTTTACATCAAGCTGGCTTTCAAACCCGGTATTTGTGTTGTTGCTGATGAGATTAGTCACTGCGCCATCTGGATAGCTCACGTTGCCTAGCGGAGCCGGAAATGCACGAATAGCACCCTCTGGATAGACCTCATAGATGAAATTAATACGTAACCTGTCATAGCTGAGGGTAGAGCGCAAATGGATGTCGCGGGTAAGAAATTCATCATAACTCAACGTCAGGAAAACCTGATCCGATTTAAGATTTGAACCGTCATTCAGTGCAGCGTCGGCACCTATGTAGCTTCCATTTCTCTGCTTATTGTAATAGAGGTTTGCGTAGTATGGGCCTTTATTAACCTTAAATTGCAGCTCTGTTTTCTCTTTTCCATCATCAACATGACCCGAGCTTCCGAAACGGTCACTAGGAGTCTGTCGGATTTAGCGACGTATCCCTATAGAATAGGCTCATCGTACCAAGAAGAGATCGACATCACCATGTCAGGCAAATTCCAGCCCATCAATCGAGATACCGCGTACCTGTTGCCGCCCTCACTACAAGA
>JAJRZI010000106.1 GCA_024275295.1 Gammaproteobacteria bacterium
AATGACTCTAGCTGCAACTGCATCACTGCTCTCATCTTGCATTGCAAAATACCATCGCCTTCTAATCTCAAGCATTATCATTACCACACTCGCCATCATCCCTGCTTATTTTGTTATAAATCTTTGGACTAATTCCGCCATTTCTAAATACGGAAGTACATTTTCAGCGCTTCAATTTCTTTTAAGCCCTGATCGCTCACATTTATTACAGGACACTGAATTATTTTATCGGTATGTAATTGCACATATCACAGCTATCAGCATCATTGCTATGACACAATACCCACTCTGGAAATTTATGGCGCAACAGCGCCTATTAGTGCAACAAAACCGTCAAAGGATAAAAGCCACTAATGCTAGCCCTGATTACCAATAATGCGGGTAATAATTAATTGGTAATTCATGTGGTTACCTGGGCGCCGTACGCGTGCGCAATGAATAAAGCGCTTCATACGCCTGCACCATGCCATCTACGGTAAATTCCTGTTCAAATTTTTGCCGCCCCAATTTCCCCATACATCTCGCTTCATCAGGATCATCTAATAGATCCATCATTGCTTTCGCTAAAGCCTCCGGCTGATCGGAGGGCACAATCAAGCCATTCACCCCATGCTCAACAACCTCAGAATTACCGCCAACATCAGTGGCTATTATCGGTTTGGCGGCAGCACAGGCCTCAATTAAGGTAAGCGACAACCCTTCACTGTGAGAGCACAATACAAAAAGATCAAGCAGATGCAATAAATCCGGCACATCCTGCCTGGCCCCCAAGAAACGGACATTCGATTCAAGCCCAAGCACCTTTGATTGAGATTCCAAATCACCCCGCAACGGCCCATCCCCAATCACAAGCAATATGGCATTCGGCTTGCTAGCCGCTACCTGCTGCATTGCCTTTAGCAAAACAGCATGGTTCTTAATAGGATCAAGACGCGCAACGATGCCGATAACAACCTGATCTTCCTTCAGACCTAGAGAACTTCGCAATTCTGGTTTATCTGGCACCAAGCCAAATCGCATGCCATCAATTCCGTTGTGGATGGTGGTTATTCTACCCTCGGAAACCCCTTCCTCCTCAACCAGATAACACTTTCCAAACTTGGCCACTGTTACGATCTTATCCACCAGTCTCGATAACATCCTATTAGCAAATTTAACCTTTCTACTTGAAGAAAAATCTCTGCCATGCTCGGTATAAATAATGTGTGGAATTCCAGCTAGCTTACCGGCTAGAGCACCATAAAAGAAAGCTGTAGGGTTATGCAGATGCAGAATCTGAGTATTTGTTTTACGAAGAAACCTGGCGAGCCTAACGATATAAAAGAGATCCACCCCAGGATTTCTTTTGAGCAGATGAACCTCGATACCCTTTTCAGATAACTGCGGCGCCAGGCTTCCAAGGGTATCAAAGCAACATACGGCGGGACGATAGCGGGCGCGATCCAGCCGTTCCAGGAGGTTGATCACCATAATCTCCAGCCCCCCGATATCCAGGCCCTGTATTAGGTGAAGAACGTTGACCGGCTTGGCTTGCATATCAAAATTAAAAAAAGTAAGTGCGCATATTGCGCTGTAAAACTATCACTTGAGCACTAAGACAGTTGAGACTTTATCGTCTTGCTTCCTCATTCCTAATGGCAGCACCGTAAACGCCCCACATCTCCCCCCTTTGCTAAAGGAGGACCAAGGGAGATGGGCAATAAAACAACAACGTTATTAAAACAATGACCGGCACCCTCTAAACCTCTAGATCTCATACCCAAGCTTCACCATGGTAGGCTCAACGATTTCCCTGGCCCTGGCAACCTCTTCCTCCGGCCAGGATTTATAAGTATTTACATTCGGCACAAATCCTTTGTTCTCTAAAATCTTTGAATCCTGCAACCCAAAGTCGTGTTGCTTATCGGCAAAATTCAGCACATCCGAATCCCAAGCCTCACCCAGAAACTCAAACATCGGCGGCAAATAACGCTCCGGCTCAGCCGAATATTGCTCATACAAAATGCGAAAGCACTGGTCAGGGTGTACCGCCTCAAAGGCCAGCATCTTTTCACACTGTTCGACCCAGTAGCGGGCATTCGTCAAACGGGCTGAATTGGGGTATTCCTCTGCAAACTTGCGTCCTGGCCCCTTTTGAACATCATTACCGTGCATCTTCACCATGGAATTGGCCACATCCAGGCCGTGCCGATAAAGCATAATGTAACGGCACTCCTGCCCAAATGTATCATCAATAAAATCCAGCGCATCGATATAGGAGGGTGTCTTATCAAACCAGCGCCCTTTACCCTTGACTCTGGCATAATCATCGAAAACCCCTCCAGCAAAATCACGCATGCGTTGCCGCAAGCCCTCATCATCAACGCCCACACCCTGCAAACCCTTGCGGTACCATTCCGATCGCCAAGTACCCGCTAATCCCAAAAGAAAATTCGACTCCGGTGGTACAGCAATATTTGGATGACTATCGAGGACATAGCGCAACAGGGTGGTTCCAGACCGATATACACCAATAATAAAGCCAGGTTTGAGTGACTCGGCGTCACCACGCTCTACAGTCTTAATTACTACGCGCTCGCGCACCTGTGGCTCAGCTGCTGTGCTTTTGACTTTATTTATTAAGCGATTCAATAAGCTCATGGCGATATTAGTAAGTGGTTCCTAAATTATTGATTGTAATACGGCAATAGCACTTAGGGACCCGGAACGGAAGAAGCCAGTGGCAATCAATCAAATCGGCTCACGTCACTAATACCTTGAAGAATGATATCAGCCCCACTTCAATACAACCACTCTGATATTGTTTTAAACAACGAGCTGCACAACCGACATTTGGTGATACCCTGAAGAGTCCGTTACAATTCCAGCCCAATAAGCGATTGCTAGACTATGGACTAATTAACTCAAATATCTAGCCAACCTCAAGTGGGGATGGCTATAGTTGCGATATACACTGTGATTAAGCTCTTCATCGCGGCTGGAGCCGCTCCCACGGTTGGTTGCTGGTCCAATTTATCTACTCGCTATAAAACAGCAATAATCAGAAATAAAAATGCATATCTGCAGGAAATACAATTCGTACATCATATACATTCATCAGATGATGCAATCACACTTCAACAATGCTGGTAGGCCATAACCATGTCTTGGTTGCTAATTTTCGCCATCGCATGGTGCTCTCTTCAGTTACTTATCCTAGCGGCGTACGCTAAAGAACTGCGCGCACTGTGGCACGAACCGGTCCTGCGTACTCCAATTCTCATTATAGAGAGTGACGATTGGGGCGCCGGCCCCCTGAAACAGGCCAAGGCACTCCTGTTGTTAGTGGATAAGCTCAGCGGCTTCAAAGATACCACTGGCCAACCGCCAATTATGACCCTGGCCTTGGTGCTCGCCATACCAGATGGGAATGCAATTCGCGCCTCTGGACAATACTGCAACCGTACTCTGTAAGACCCTCTCTTCGCACCAATACTTAAAGCAATCCAAAATGGCGTGGAAAAAGGAATCTTCACCCTGCAATTGCACGGTCTGGAACACTACTGGCCAGCTGCGCTTATGGCTGATCAGAGCAAAGAGGTACGCGAATGGCTTTTGAACTCCTCTCCCCAATCCACCGAGCAGCTTCCCTCACATCTTCAAAGCCGCTGGACGGATGCTTCTGTGCTACCCTCCCGTCCCCTGCCAGAAAAAGCTATCTGCTCTGTCGTTAGTGAGGAAACAGTACTATTCCAGAAAATTTTTGGTTTCCACCCTTCCGTAGCTGTTCCAACAACATTTGTATGGGATACCACAGTAGAAGCCGCCTTAGCAAAGAACGGGGTAAAATTTGTAGTAACACCGGGCATACGCAACACCTGCCGTGGCGCCAATGGCAAGCCAGGTTGCACTGGAGCTAGAATCTATAATGCTGAAGCAGGACAAGGTGTGGTCTATCTAGTGCGAAATGACTATTTTGAACCCATGCTTGGGCATACTGCAGACAAAGCCCTTGCTGACCTTGCAGCCAAGACCAAGCTGGGCCGGCCATGCCTATTGGAAACACATCGCAGCAACTTTGTAGATGGAGAAGAACTGGCCAAGCAATCAATGAAAGAACTATCTCACCTGCTGCAATCCGCCTTGGAAACCTATCCAACCCTTCGATTTATCAGTACGGAGGCGTTAGGACGGGCACTCCTTGAACGAGATCCAGAATGGGTCGAGCGCTGCCAAGGACCCCGCCTAGCTATCCTTGTCAAACGACTTAAGGAAGTACCCCGCCTTGGAAAACTTACACACCTCTCCGGCCTTTCCATAATCCTATCATCACTTGCAACCCTCTGCGGGCATAAAAAAGAGATCCCAGAAACATGAATCAACCCTCCCTACCCTGCCTCATGCTTACCGAAATATTCTTGCCCACCAAAGGCGGGACTGCCGTTTCCTTTGACGACTACTTCCGTCGCCTAGGCGGCAAAGAGGTGCATATTATCACAGCGGATGTCCCCGGAGCGGCCGAATTCGATACACAACACCCCAACAGCATCCACCGACTTAACTTGAAAAGACACCCTTGGCTCAAACCTGAGTCTACCCTCATGTATGCCAAATTTTTTCTCTGCTCCCTCAGGCTGGCCCTGACCCGGCGTATGCAAGCCGTCTTTGCAGGAAGAGGGCTACCAGAAGGGATCACCGCCTGGGCAGTGGGGCGGCTTACCGGACGAAAAGTGCTTATCTACGCCCACGGAGAAGAACTTACCGGCTGGGGGCGGGGAGGCAAATTCAAGGCCATGCGTTTCGCTCTGCGTCATTCAGACTGGGTCCTTTCCAATAGTGACTTCACCCGTGACACCCTGATCGACCTAATCGGCGTCAAACCTGAACGCATCGCCGTAGTCTATCCCACAGTGGATGCGGAGAGATTCCAGCCAGACCTCCCGCATGAAGACTTGTTGAATAACATTGGCATTACAAAAAAACAGAAACTCATCCTCTCCGTGGGCCGTCTGCAACGTCGGAAAGGCTTTGACAATATAATTCGGGCACTTCCAAAACTGATACAGGAGGGGCTGGACACCCACTACGCCTTGATCGGCATCGGTGAAGATCAAGATCATCTGCTCAGATTAGCCAACGAGCTAGGGGTAGCTGACCGGGTACATCTTCTGGGGCACGTCAGTTATGAGGACCTACCCCGTTGGTATAACGCCTGCGACATCTTCGCCATGCCCAACCGGGATATAAACGGCGATACCGAAGGCTTCGGCATGGTCTACCTGGAGGCGGCGGCCAGTGGCAAGCCCTCCGTGGCGGGCAACACAGGAGGTACCGGTTCCGCGGTGGCAGATGGTGAGACAGGGCTGCGGGTAGACGGCGAACAGGTAGAAGATATCATCACTGCCCTGGCGAGGCTTTTATCTGATCCAGCTCAAGCGGAAATGATGGGACACAAGGGACGGGAACGGGTGTTGGCGAACTTCACTCACGAGCGGCGGGTGCAAGAGCTGCGCATGCTGACATTGACAGCCAGTTAATAATTTTCCATAGTCCAGAGCGAACTATCCCGACGCGGGCTATAGTTGCACCCAAAAAAATAACTCCACAGAGAAACTCATGCTACCTTACCGCAGCGCCCATTTTATTACCATATTACTGCTTTGCAGCCTCGCACCGACAACCACTGCCTCGGCGTCACTAAGCATTGTGCTGAGATATGATGATTTCACGAGCACCAGCAATATTGAAGTTGAGCGCGCACTGTTCGAGGCCGGTAAACGAGTGGGAGCGAACGTACTCGTCGGCATCATTCCTTTTTCTGGCCAAGCCTATCCAGCGGAGGGCCTCACTGCAGAAAAAATCGCGCCCACTCTGAGTGCCGAAAAACAGGTGCTACTTCACGAATACCTATCCCAAGGACGGGTGGATCTGGCCGTGCACGGCTACAATCACCGCAGCAATGCCCAAGGCGCGGGGAACTCTGAGTTCGCGGGCATATCAGAAGTCATGCAAACCCGACTTGCTCACCTGGGGAAAATGTCTCTTGATCGCATCCTCGACACAGACATCGTTAGCTTTGTACCTCCCTATAATCAATACGACTCCGCCACTCTAAGTGCATTGGAAAAAAACGGTTATCAATTTCTATCGGCTGGCCTGGATGGACCAGCGCCCGATAGTACCAACCTCCGTTTCCTGCCAGGCGGTCCTTATCCATACAAAATGACAACAATCATCCATGCCGCACTCGAGCAAGGTCACACGGACGGGTTAGTTGTAGTCACCATGCACCCCTACGATTTCCTTGAAACAGGAAGGACATTGCCCAAGTTCAGAGTAGCCAATAGCCAAGTTAGCCTTGCCCGCTTTGAACGCGAACTGGTTCAACTCAGTCAGTTGCCGAACATCAAATTCAGCTCTGTGTCTGAGCTGCTCGACGAAGGCGTCGACTTATCCGGAGCAAGACAACGGGCGAATGTAGCATGGAACGATAGCTTTATCACAAGGTATCGACTGCTACCGGCGTCGTTTGGGCTTTATCCGATCACAGCAATCTACTACGCAGAACAGGAAGCCAGCCGACTGCTGAATATACAAATATTAGTCGCACTCTCATTGTATGGAGCGATTTTTATTTTGCTTGTTCTGACGACGAAAACCGTACTATCGAAGTACGGCAACCAACGCGTGCGTATTTGTCTAGGCATTGCGGCAGTTTCGGGGTTGGCCGCTATCGGTGCAAAATCGCTTATGGATGGGTTCTATTTAACGGCGGCAGTGGGCACAGTCAGCTGCCTCGGGATCTTAGTGGCCACACTAACATTCCGGCCATATTCCGCACGCGAGCTTTGTACACACCAATAGCACATCAACGAAAACCCAATCTGAACTTTATGCGTGAGGTAGCAGCAGAACTCGGGTAGGGTAAGTGGAAGCATGCTGGAAAATCAACAGCCCAGGGTTGCCGTCATTATCCACAATGCAACTATCGGCCGCTCAACTCACCCCTCCGCGTGACGCCAACAGAACCCTAACCTTGTCCATTATATTACTGCCCTTCCTTCTGATTTTGCGTGGGAGGGAATATCAGCTGATTAGCTTTAACCAAATAATTAATAACAACATCAGCAGCCAACTTGTGTCCGCACACACCCCAATGCGTATCATTTGGCATATAAATATCCTTTACTCCATCTACAATCTCTTGCTTAATCTGTTGCTCCAACTTTGGCATATTCAGACCAGGATTTTCTAATTGACTAATTTTCCCAAAACCAGCGTATTGCTTATTTTCAAGGTATGTATCGTATGCTGTAAGTTTGTCGGGAGCGATCAATAGTATAAAAGAAGTTTTACCGTTTGATTGAATGATATTCTGTAAAGCAATTAGAGAACACTGAACTTCTTTCATCTGTTTTTTGCTCCAATCCTTTTTTAAGGTATCTTTCCTGTATACCAATAGTTCTGAACTGGCGCTACTTGAAAACAAGTCGTCACGAGTAAGTTTCAAATTGATTACATCGGTATTATTAAGTCCTAGTATCTGGCGAAAAAAGCTTTTCCGTACCATGTTGGCAGTTGCCGTCAATTCGAGACCAAACAGTTCATTATCCGATGGTTGATATACCTGTTTCCGATTAAATGGTAGAGGGTGTATTGACTGAGGCAATACCTTCAATGGACTAATTTTTGGTGTAGAAGCAAGTTTACAGCCACCGACGCGCCCTTTGTCTGTAGGTATGTTCTTAGGGGCACTTACAAGATCACGCTCAATATGTTCAAAAATAAACAAACGTGGCGGCTTGCGCAAGAAAATGTCACTACTAATAATTTCCTCTATCTTAGTATGCCCAAGATGAAAAGCGGCCAATGATAAACCTGTACGGCTCACAAAGAAGTTTTGCCAATAGCTACCATCATCTGTTTGTTCACCGGGGCTTTTAAAGGTAAAGGAATCACCAAACACAACTACATCATAATATTTGTCATAACTATCCTTTTCGAAAAGTGGAGGATCAAAGCGTTCCTGCGGAGCACGCCAACCAAAAGCGTTTTCTGAATAACCGCCGAGTCGAGTTAGGTCACCGATGAGTGGTTCTAAGTAAACTGCTGCACCTAGCAATAAAAAAACACCGGCAGCGAATATAGTAGTCAGCCAACCCCAGTAAACACGGTAACTTTCCATAGCGATCATTAAAACTGAAAATATAGAAACTCGCTGATTTGGCCCATCGCAACCAAACAGCATATCGCGACCAAGGCTATGCCAGTCGCCCAAGCCCTAGTCGGCTGCCATTGTAATACGTTGCTTGACTGATCAATGTATTTGACACGGCTATCTAAGACGGGTTTTGTTTTTGACATGATTTGTTGCGTGTTGGGAAAGAATAGCGCAATCATCATCAAAGCCACAATCCATACCAGTTCCGCTGGGCCTTGGATCAGCTCATTTACCGAATTATCGAATCGCCAGCCCATTTCCGTTAGTAGCACACGGACGCTCCAGCCAAACTGTTCAAAAGCAGATCCAGGCAGTATAAATCCATTCACACCCGCCATTCCCTCAAGCACATGTATAGCAGCATCAAAAGACTCCGCCCTGAAGAACACCCATGCAACAATAACAGCCAGCAAGGTTAAAATACGGGCAGAAGCTCGGCCCATTATTGATCCAGGATGCCTCAGGTCATGGCCAAGTTTTACACGAAATGCACGCCAGACATGGTTGACTATCAGATATAGACCATGGAGGGCGCCCCAGGCAACAAATGTCCAACCTGCTCCATGCCAAAGCCCGCCTAACAACATTGTTGCCATAAGGTTTGCATGACGGCGCACCGGCCCTTTTCGGCTACCGCCCAACGGGATGTAGAGATAATCCCGCAGGAACCGGGAAAGTGTCATATGCCAACGATGCCAGAACTCTATGATATTTATGGCCTTATAAGGTGAATGAAAATTAAGGGGAAGCCGAATTCCAAACATACGCGCCAATCCAATGGCCATATCTGAATAACCAGAAAAGTCAAAATAGAGCTGAAGCGTATAAGCCAACGCTCCTCCCCAGGCCTCAAAGAAGGTTAAGGTTTGCCCCGTATAGGCCACATCAAATACCGGGGTTGCATAGACAGCAACACCATCTGCAAGAATCACCTTCTTAGCCAAACCGATAATAAAAATGGTCAAGCCAACAGCTAAGTGCTCATGATTGAATCGATAGGCTGCATTTTGCGCAAACTGTGGCAACATCTCACGATGATGCACAATGGGACCGGCAATCAATTGGGGGAAAAACGTCACAAATAAACAATAATGGAGAAAATTATATTCCTTCGTTTCTCCTTGGTAGGCGTCGACCAAATAGGCAATTTGTTGGAAGGTAAAAAATGAGATGGCTAGTGGTAAGACAATAGGCGCCAGCTCAACACTTATGCCAAAGACATTGTTTATATTATCGACAAAGAAATTTGCGTACTTGAAATAGCCCAGAAGGCCGAGGTTTGCAGAAACCCCAAAAGCAAGGGCAAACTTCTTCGATTTATCCGTTAAACCTGCATTGGTGAGGGATACCCCTAAAGCATAGTTGAAGAGAATAGACGTGAGAATGAGTGACAGATAAGCGGGATTCCACCATGAGTAAAAGAATAACGATGCACTAACCAACCAGCTAACAGCGATACGATGATGTCCACGTGCACCAATCAGATAGAAACCTAAAACTGATAGTGGCAGGAAAAGCAATATAAAAATATAGGAATTGAATAGCACCGGTTATATTTCGTTAAATGCTACTATTATTGACCAGCCTGAAAGGAGTGATTTGCAAGTAGTTTCTGTGCCCGTGCATAATCCTCCGGCACACCAATATCGATAAATATCCCCTTCGCAGGGAAAGCCAACGGTCTAATCTCACTGACATAAGGCATCAATAGGTCTGTCTCAAAAGAGAAGACGGGTGGTAGTGTATAACTATCAAAAAGATCGCAGGATAGAAGATAAACCCCTCCATTTATAACGCCAAGGCCAGAACGTCCCTTCTCAAAAAAACCACAGATATGATCTTGTTCGATGTCCAGGGAGCCATAGCGGCTGGCGTCAGGCACCTTCTGGACTGCCACCGTGAGGGCAGACTTTTCCTCTAGGTGGGCCATTAACATGGTCTTGTAGTCAAGCCCGAGATAGGTATCGCCATTCACCACGAAAATCTGAGTATCTGTAGTTTGCTTTAGTGCAAGAAAGATTGCGCCACCAGTTCCCAGCGGCTCCGGCTCGACTGAATAAGCCAAACCCAAGGATTTATAACCATCCCCAAAATAGTCACGGATCGCCTCATGCCGATATCCCACTGCTAGGATTGCTTGAGTGAACCCAGCAGCAATCAGTTCATCCAGTAGAATGGCTAGAAAAGGCCGGCCGCGGATGGGGGCCATGGGCTTTGGCAGGTCAGAGACTACACTTTTAAGACGGGTGCCCAGACCACCAGCGAGTACAATGGCTTCCATCAGGGTTGACTCCCCCAGCAAGGGGACGTAGAAGCAGCTTTGCCTACATGGATGTAAAGAGCGTAGGCACGACTGTATGGATGCAGGAGGTAGAGTAACGCAGGGGCAGTTACCAAGAATGCGGAAGCTTTAGCCGCGAACAAATAGCCGAAATATGCACAAATATTCGCGGCTAACCATTTTGTCAGGAACAAAATGGAACGCACGAAGCCGTGGCCCGATGGGCGGAAGGCAGGATGCCTGAAGTAACCCGCTCCCACAATAAAGAAATAGATTGTAAAAACAGCACAGAATTCAAAGAAATATACCAATTCCCGGCTACAACCACTCCTACAAAGCTGTGAACCTGTCATTTTTGGCTAGGGAACATCTGCTGCTCGATGAGGCAGCAGATAATATGCCCCATTACGATGTGTCCTTCCTGGATTCGGGGAGTGGAATCAGAAGGTACGCATAGACAATGGTCACACAGGCCTATGAGATCTCCACCGTTTTTTCCGGTCATGCCTATAGTAATCAGACCTTTCTCCCGGGCCGTACGCACCGCCTCAAGGATATTCGGGGAACGCCCGGAGGTGGAGATGGCGAAGAAGACATCCCCAGCCACGCCAACCGCTTCAATCTGGCGTGCAAAAAGCCGTTCGTAACCATAGTCATTCCCAATGGCCGTGAGCACCGAGGTATCAGTGGTCAAAGCAAAGGATGGTAGTCCCGGCCGATCATAGTAGAAGCGACTGACAAGCTCACCCGCCAGATGCTGGGAATCCGCAGCACTCCCACCGTTACCGGCAAAAAGTACCTTATTACCGTTACTGAGCGCCGCCACACTGGCAGCCGCTACCACACCGATACGTTCAAGCAGCTCTTCATTCGCTGACATGGCCGTGAAATTATCCACGGTCGCCTGGATCTGATTACGAATCGTGGTGTTCAATAGATTTTCCATCCTTGCGTCCCGTATTTAGTAAAATGACAAGAATATACCTGGCCCTCAGTCTGTCGCAGGGCTCGCATCACATTCATGCGCTTTGCAGGATCCACCAACAACATCATGAACCCGCCCCCACCTGCACCGGAAATTTTCCCCGCCTTCATCCCAGCACGTTTGGCCAACTCATAACTCTCTTCGATTTGAGGATTAGAGATGCTCTTAGCCATGCGTTTTTTGGCCTCCCAGCCGGCATTCATAGAGTCCACCAGGCGATCAAAATCACCTTTGAGCAGACTCTCTTTCATCTGAATCGCTTCCTGCTTCAGGGCATGGGTTGCTTCGATTGCCTTGGATTCTTTGCGCTTTACGTTGCTTACCTGCTCATCAATGATTTCGGCAGACTGCCGTGAAACCCCACCAAAATAGAGCAGCAAGCACGCTTCAAGCTCTGAAATGATCCAGTTCTTGATTCTGAGTGGATTCACAACTACCCGATCATCATGGGCAAACTCCATAAAATTGAAGCCACCAAAGGTAGCGGCATACTGATCCTGGCGGCCGCCGGACAGGTTCACATCGATCCGCTCAATCTCATAGGCAAGATGGGCTATGTCATATTCCCCCAGCGGCAGGTTCAGCCACTCCACAAATGCCTTTACCATTGACACCACCAGGGTAGAAGAAGAGCCAAGGCCTGAACCAGGGGGGGCATCCGAATAGGTGGTCAAAGTCATGGGCAGGGGTTCACCCTGGTTAAACTCCTTCACAATCCGGTTGTAAACGCCTTTGTGCAGATCCAGCTTCCCATCCAGATCCAGCTTGGGCTGAGCCTCCCCTTCCCACTCTTCCTGTCGATCCGTAGCGATAAAACGCACCCTACCGTCTGTTGCCGGTTCAATGGTGGTATAGGCATATTTATCAATGGTGGCGTTCAACACCAGCCCGCCATAGATATCGCAATATGGTGAGACATCGGTACCACCCCCCGCAAGCCCAAGCCGTAGAGGTGCTCTGGCCCTAATTATCATTAACACTATCTCCTATCCTACTTGCTGAACAATTATTGTGCTTCCAGCAGATAGAAAGCAACTCAACAAGTTAAGCATAATATCCTCAATCTGGTAAAATTATAATATCTTTCAGCAGCACCTCCCGCTAGCGCCCCTGCATCCTCTACCCGGAATTTTTTCTGCCCATTTCGATGAAACGGCATTCTTCAGGGGGCAAGCTCTCATCCTACGTGAGTAGGCCGATTGGTCTGGCTTGTGGTGGTGCCCCTGAAAAAACCTCACCTTGAACACAGTATTTAATTGTTTGTAATCGAGTTTTAAGCGCACAAAACTGCAGCCTTAGAGCGACCCATAAGGCTAATACGATTAGATGTGGTGCCCACGCTTAATGGCTATTTTAGAGGAACTCAGCGTATGATGAGACTTGAGAGATTTATAAATAAACTGCAAGGAAAATCTCAGGGTGGGCCAATTGCACTGCATCGATATAAAGTAATTTATTTTCCCGTACCCAAAGTGGCTTGTTCGAGCTTGATAAAATTCTGCGCAAATCTGCTTGGCATCAAAGAAGGGCCAAACACAAACATACATGAAATCTATTTTCCCAGTATAAAACTAGAGAATATTAGTAAATATGAAGACTACTGCAAATTTGGTTTTGTCAGGAATCCCTGGGATAGGCTGGTTTCCTGTTATAGCAATAAAATCAAAAATGATGCAGATCTAACTAATAAACATTATGTTAATGGGGTTTCTCGCGGATTTTCCAAGTATGGTTCATTCAAGGCAGGAATGCCATTCGAGGATTTCGTGGCTATCATCAAGGATTGGCCTGACGAGACATCAGACCCCCATTTTAGATCACAGTATACGTTTCTTGCAGATAAAGATGGTGAACTAATAACCAATTTTGTTGGACAATTTGAATCGTTAAGTAGTGACTTTGCAAATATATGTAAATCCTCAGGAATGCCCGATGAAAATCTACCGCATCTCAAGAAATCGACCCATGACAGCTACCGTAATTACTATACAAATGAATTAATCGATATTGTCGGCCAACGTTATTCTAAGGATATTGAACTATTTGATTACAGTTTTTAGAGCTCCAGATCACAGTGGACGACCCAATAGGACATCTTTGAGCAGTCCGAGGCAGAGACGCCCGCGACTGAATGGCGCGAGGCGAAAAGCCTGCAGGATATCCAGCAGAGATGGGCTGCGCATTCCTGCCCGGTACTCCCACTTAGCATAATCAGCAAACACGCTTGATAGCCCAGTACGCCAATAGCTGTCTTGGAGGTGGAGTGGGAGTAAGGTGCGATTTTTTTTCATGACCCGGATAGCGGCATCCCGCATCACTTCCAGGTTTCGGCTCATACTTTCGGGGTGTTTGAGAATAACCGCCAGGGTATCAGGGTGGCAGGCGTACTCAGAAATGGCTGCGAGCCGCATCCACATGTCTATATCCTCTAAACTTTTGAGGTGTTCATCAAATAGCCCCGCTTCCTGGAACAGTTCCCGCCGTGCCATCACGCCAGAGCCGCTGCCGGCTACAGCAGCATTGTTATGAAAAAGGTGCGCCAAAAATGAACCTTGCCATTTCGGGCAATCCCACCGATTAAGGAAATTCCCATCAGGGTCTTCCACATTGGTGGCCACTGAACAAAAACCGATCTTAGGCTGATTCTGCATCAGCGTTACTTGGGCAGAGAGCTTTCCTGACAACCACCAATCGTCCGCATCCAGAAAGGCAACATAGTCTCCCCTTGCCTCAAGGATGCCTGTATTACGGGCACTGGAAAGCCCTCCGTTGGTATTTCTCACCACCCGAATGGCCTCCTTATAATTGGCCAATATCTCCTGGGTGTCATCTGTGCTGCCATCGTCAACCACTATCACCTCCAGTGGGTGGTAGTTCTGCGAGAGTACGCTATTGATGGCGCGGTCGATGCACCAAGCTACATTAAAGGCCGGGATGACGGTGGAAACTAGGGGGGCGTCTGAACTCATGATGAATCAGTAGCAGCAGCTTTTACTGTAAGCCAAGTTCTATCGGCTTCAGGTGTCCATGTCATAACCAAGCTCCTCCATGAGGGGGCGAATCATCGGCAGAATGCGCTCAATCGCTTCCGGATTATGCTCTTTCCACTTCTGCCGTTTGGGCGCGCCTTTAACAATGCTCGTAGGCCGTTTATTCAGGCCGGCACAGCGTGCCTCAAGAGCAGAATCAAAAGGAATATCCAGGAACTCAAATACCGGCCTGAACATCTCCACCGGTCGCTCGAAGATATCCTCATAACGCAACTGAATCCACTGATCAGAAGGGATAAACTCCTTCGCTTCCAACGCCATCTGATTCGCAGTTAGCCATTGGCAGGCGCAGACCTCCTCCAACGGAGCACGGTTATAATTCCGCCAGCCAGGCGGCAGAAAAAAAGACCATTCATCAAACTCACCATTGTTGATGGCCACCGGCTCGGGCGATGGGCCAAGGAACTGAGAGAGGCGGAAATGCCCGTCATGACGCCAGCCATCCATCATGGAACTCACATTGTCCCGCCCATCCCGATGTATAAAAACAAACTTGGCCTTGGGGAAAAGCTCATACAGGTAGGGTAGCCGCATGACATTGATGCAGGTCTTATCCAGCACCCTCCCCTTTCCCAGGCGCTGATAAAAATAGCGCCTGGTGGCATCACGATGCTCTTGGTGGGCATCCTTTGCATAGGCCGCTTCTGAGTGCCAGCCATTTTTTTCAGGGCCCCAGAGGCCATTCCAATAACTGGGGATTTCGTAGCCAAAGGAGCACAGCCCCGGTGCCGCAGCAATCGTTTCATAGGTGACAGTGGTACCGGAACGGGAGCAACCGATCACAAACACTGGATCAGGTAAGGTGGGCCGAGCAAGATCCCATTGGAGTCCCTTCAGGGCATACTTCACCTCACGTAGATTCTTGACCAGAATTTCCGGATCGAGCAGTTTATAGAGGTGGAGAATCCTCGGCATAGTTCACAACCCCCTGCTTAATCCGATGAGAGCCGGGCTCTAGCCCTGCCATTACGTAAATGCCAATAACCCCGGGTTTCACCCAAAGCGGCAGCCAGCCGCACAAGGTAAAACCGCCGCCGCGCCCAGCTCAACGCCGTAATCATCGAAAACAGATATTCCAGGAGCTTGCGGTACATATAGAAGGGCACCCCTCTCACGGATAAATCATCACGCAGACGCACGGTAGAATCCGAGCGCATGTAGGCCTTTTTCATCAGATACAGCACCTTAAGCCGAGCACAATCGACATAATGGTGTTGCACCACATCAGGCACATATTGCAGCTGCGCCTCAAGATGCAAAGCTCTTCTCACCCATTCCAGATCTTCCGCGCCGCCCAGATCATGCCCCGTTGGCCCAAAGTCCGATGAAAATTCACCCACGCGGCCGAGCCACTCACTCCTCAAAAATAGATTACCACCCCCAGGTATGGCGGTATCCAAGCCAAGAACCTTAGGGTTATCCCCTTGATCAAAACGGGGAACTGGCAGAGGGTAAATACGGTAGGCCCCCTTATCATGCACCCACGCTGGCTCCGAGCCATCCCAGTCAGGCAGAATGCGCCCACAGAACAGCCCTGCATCCGGATAACGCTCAGCAGCAAGACAGACATTAACCAGATAATCTGGATCCACCCGGTGATCATCATCCACAAAGGCCACCAACTCTGCACCAATGAGGGGAATAGCACGATTTAAGGCATTTGACTTACCGGGAGTAGACTCCTCAACCCAGCTGAGCGGCAGGCCATATGGATTTTCTTCATAGGACTTCGCGAGACACTCCAGCGTATCGTCACTGCAGGCATTTGCAACCACCAGCACATCCACATTCCAGCTATTGGGACGACCAGCCGCATTCAGGTGTTCCAATGTACGCAGGAGTAGTTCAGATCGGTTATGAGTGCAGATCAGCACTGTTAGTGCTTTATGCGCCATATTTGTCATCCAGTTATCTCCAGCCTGGATTATGTATTTTCACTATTAGCTCTGCGATAACCAGCCATAGTCCCAAGAAAATGACTCACGGTCATAAGCTGGCGAAAGGCACGATTGGGCCCGCAGGTGAGGAGCCGGCCCAAGTACTTACCGGCAGCACGCGCAAACTGAGGATACAGAAATAGAGGCACACCCAACAGCTGGCGGCTAAATTCCGCGCTTTCGTAGAAGGCGCGTTGGAAACCCGCATTGTAGTGAATCGTAAGGAAATATTTGGGCTCAAGCTGGTGCGACAAAATCTGGTGATAAACAATTGAACGCGGCTCATAAAAGATACGAACATCCCCACTAGCCGCCAGGCGGTGAAAATAATCTGTCTCTGCCCCCTTGAAGAGTTCGCCACGTTTGCGCCCCTCTCCCTTGCGGCCAAGCTTAGGATTAAATAGGCCAATCTTCTCCACTACCCGGCGATTGAAGGACATATTGCCACCATAAGGATATTTTTGTACGCCATCCATACGAAAGGATTCTTCGCCATAATCCTGATAGCCCAAAAAGCCCCGCACCTCAGGAGTTACCCACAGCGGCAACTTGATATCAGGATCAAGATGGATACGGCCACCGACCGCATCCGCATCATTGGACTCTAAAGCGTTATAGAGCGCAGCAAGCCAGTCCTGGCTTACCAGAATATCATCATCCACGTAGCAGAAATATTTACCATCAGAAGACTGAACACCTGTGTTGCGAGCATAGTTGAGCCCCTGTTTAGACTCAAAAGCATAGCGAATCTTGATTGGCAGCTCTGCGGCCAGTCGTTCAACTTCTTGGCGTGTGTCATCACTGGAGTTGTTATCCACAATCAACACCTCCCAGTCGATTTGCTCTACTCCTTGTTGGTTCACGAGATGCTGAAGACAACTCTGGAGGTTGCCGCTGCGGTTGTAGGTGCAGATGATGACGGTGAAATCCATAATACTAAGCAGCCCTTTGTGGGAGCGGCTTCAGCCGCGAAAAATTGCACAAGACAGGATCACTTTTCGCGGCTGAAGCCGCTCCCACAAAAAGGTAGAAGGATGTAGGAGGGGCTTTAGCCGTGAATAATGCAGAGCTATGCAAAGGCGCAATATGGTTAATAGGATCCATGATAATTATTATTAGAATACAGCTCCTGTTTACCCTATCAGACGCTCACGTACCCGGCTACTGTAATATGACAACGGCAAATACCAAGCGGCATCGTTAGTTCCGAACTTCAACTTTTGTTTGAAATGCCACAGCTTATCACTGTTGAACACCTCTATACGACGCAACAGATACCGGTCTGTACCTTGATTATTAAACCCCGAGCGGGTGGAGCAGGCACTCAGATAGCCTGATTGTTCCACGGCTTCGTGCGCCACCTAATCATACAACCCATAGGGATAGGCAAAGTGGTTCACTGGAGCAGAGAGCAGATCCTCCAGCACTGTTTTGCTCTCTGTAATCTCACGCACCTTCTGCTCCTGGGAGATTTCCGGTAACCGAGCGTGATTAAGTGTATGACTGCCAATCTCTATACCAGCGGCATGCATCTCTCTGATCTGGTCAGCATCCATCAATGACCGCCTAGGCATTCCACGCGCATGCATCCAATCGTTATCACCATCAATTCGGTTAGCCACAATGAACATTGTTGCGGGAATACGGTACTTTGCCAGCACAGGCATTGCCTGCTCAAAGGTACTCACGAATCCATCGTCAAACGTAACTGCCACAGAGTTTTCCGGCAACTGCGTAGTACCTTCCATTCCTGCCAGCAATTCACTTAGCCCTACTGGGCGGCAACACTCGCCTAACCAGGCCATCTGCTCAGCAAAACGTTCTGGTAAACAGCAGTACTTCGCCTCATTTTTTGCTCGTGGCTCATCAAGGATATGGTACATAAGGATACTAGCGCGATACATTTTATGCACCAACGATACGGCTTACATCCAGTACATACATTTGTCGCTGCCCGTTATGCACGGAGTCAATACACACCTGTGTGCCATCCCTATTCCAACGCGGATGCAGATCACAACGTATCTCCCCCCACCATTTATCCTTAGGAGAGTAGAGACGCGCAAGGTCAATTCGTTTATTACTCTCTGGATGGAAAAGCATCAAAGTGCGTAATTGGTAAGAATCAGGGTATGTATCATTCAGCACCCAGCATTTATCCGGTGAAAAGGTACAATGGCCATCTTCAATCAGCACATCTTCACCAACAACAGTGACAGAACCCGCAATGGCATCACAATAGAGAAAGCGTTTCCGCCCATCCGGATGGCACGCCCAAATGAGAATATGCCGGTCATCCTCCCAGTCATAATGGGAAATCATTCCCGTATCCAACAAACAACGCAGATCGGAGCCATCCAGCTTTGCCGTATAAAGCCTGACAGCCCAACCATCTTTTCCCACGCGCCAGATGTGAAAAAAAGCAAAGCGTTAGCCGTTGCGACTTATCTGGATATGATTTATCCAATGATGAACACCCTCCATTTCAGGTTTGTGATTATTATTCGCGAGTTGATCGAGGGATATAATGAGCTCCGAATCTCCCGTTTCCATATTTAACAAATAGATACCATCATCTGATGGATATAGCTTATTCTCCCAAGGGTCTGCAACTCCCGCATAACCATAACCAGGTCGATGTGTAGCCAAGCGTGCAAAATTTAAGCTTAACGATGATCTGCCATCAGGTGCAATGGCATAGATTGGTTTGTCATAAATACGAACTTCACTACCATCGATACGACGAATTACACTAACAAACTGCCCATCACGCCGATCATTATGAATAAATAGATGCTCTGGATCAGCAGGATGCCACTGAGTCATGGAGCCTTGTTGCCAATTCCAAGCACTACTCTCTGACAAAGGTTCAAAACGATTATTGTCGTCAAGATGAACAACACCTATAGAGACCTTATCATCTGCATTGGGCGCACGATCATTGAAATTTGCCTCATGGGCTAATAATAATTTTCCAGAAACATTCCACGGTGTTTTTTCATAATAACCAAAAAGTGATGTTTGGGACCGTTGGTTATTGGCAGGACAATATCTTTAGTCCGTCCAAATCGAATCAATCGATAGAACGTGGGGAATTGATTACGGGCTTTCAACTCCATCCATTTTTCAAATTCGTGCTGTATACGCCAGGGCACACATTTCTGTTCAAAAACAAAGGACTTCAACTTACCGGGCAAACCGCTATCACTATTGTTTTGATCTACCGAACCGATCAATTGAACAAACAGGTTTTCCGGCAACACCAACGCCGGTAACATATAGCGCATATCTTTCGCACTCCATGCTCGCGTTGGAAACGCCATGCGAAAAATCCTGTGCGCGGAAATGAGATCACGTTTCCAATATGCACGGAACCCACGTTTCAGCAGCGCTCCATCAGTCAACTCTTTTAGACGTGCCTCAGACAAGCTGGACACTAGTTGAGGTTGATTCGCAATAAACTTTTTCTTAACATCCCAGACGTTGCGTGCCTGACGCCATTCCTTGGAGGTAATCTGGCTACTGCCGTGATGGCGATAGAAAGCCAACACCTCTGGCACCAACACAATAGGATTGGCAACTGCAGTTCGCAGCCACAAATCGTAATCCATACAGGTTGACCAGTTCAAATCAAAGCCACCAACAGACTCCAACAACTCACGGCACACCAAGGCCGCATGGATAGGCCAAGGAGAGGCAGCACGAAGAAACATTTCTGCTTTCTGGTCTTCAGGATATTCCGTGGTGACATAAGGCTCACCCCGCTTTTGTTTTATGCCAACATTTTGCCAACCACAGTAGGCCAGGGCAGCATCAGCCCCCAGCAAACCCGCATACAACTTTTCCAAGCAGTCCTG
>JAJRZI010000107.1 GCA_024275295.1 Gammaproteobacteria bacterium
ACCCCACCGATTCGTATACTCCATGACTATCCTTTGCACCGCTTCGCCGCCAGAACCTGATGCAGGAGCCCAGTGCATTAGTAGTGCACGCTGGGATCTGTGCGAGGGGTGCCGGGTAACCGGCATTCCTATCGCGACCAAGGAGAACAGCTTGTGAGCGAACCTATTTCTGCAACATACCAGTATCTTTTGACACGCTACGGCCCAATGCTGACCCTCAAACACCTGGCCGAGGTTATGCATAGCACACCCAATGGTCTGCGCATGGCGATGTCACGCAAAATGCAGCCGTTTACGGTGACCCTAGCTGCATCGCGGCGGCGGTTTGGGCGCCGGGTCTATTTTGAAGCACGTAGGGTTGCAGAGATCATAGATCAGGACATGGATGGCCACCTTAATCCAGAAACAGGCTATGGCGCACAGAAAAGATAGATAAGAAGTGGGTACGCTAATTGAGTCCGCAGGCTCTGGACAAACTACAGCCGTTATTTTGCAAAGGGCAAGAAACATCAGGAAACAAGGGAACTGTATGGAAATCGACTTCTCCAGTATCAACCTGCAGTACTTGCTCCAAGCCCGTGACATCGCTCAAAAACAACCGGAACTCGCATCGGCTGTGTTGGGTTTG
Organism: Gammaproteobacteria bacterium; assembly: GCA_024275295.1. Lineage (GTDB taxonomy): Bacteria > Pseudomonadota > Gammaproteobacteria > Chromatiales > Chromatiaceae > WFXD01. Next base: position 629 of record JAJRZI010000107.1, read on the forward strand.
CCCGTGGAGCTTATTGACGTTCTTGCGCACACCTCCGGTGAGAGCCTGGCAGAAATCGCAAAGATCAAAGCCCCGTTATTAATGGTGCGGGGTGAGTCTTTGTGGTGGGCACGTCTGTTCAAGGCCCTCAAAGAAGGCAGCCAGGATGAGATCAATGCTGTTCTGGAACACGCCAGCCTTGCCGTCAAGGTTCAGCCTGAGTAATGAGATGATCGCTGCCCATGAGTTGCTCTAATAAAGGGTTGGCCAATGAACTGAGGCACCTTGGTGGCTCGGCTAAGGTATCGGCAGGCGTTGACCTCTATCTTCATGTACAAACATCCCTTGACGCAATCCGGCTGGTTGAGCTTGGCGCCCGTGCAACGCTTGTCCAACAGCTAACAGGATTGGAGCGAAAGGTGATTAAACGGTTCTATCGTCAGTACAACGGGCAAGCATCACCTGCTGGCCAGATGCCATTCTCCGATGCCTGGTATCGGAAAGATATACGGCGCATGTTGCATGCTTCAGTGATCTGGCAGATCTATAAGCAACCGGTAAAGATGGAGCGAACCAAGGCTCGTGAGCTGATAGATGTCTATGAGGGGTACCTGGGCTTAGTCAAAGAGCCACTACTCAATATAACGCGCGCCTCCTTCGTGCCGCTTCTCGTGGCCATGGATGTCTGGCGTGAGCGTAAATGCAACCATTGCAGAGTGCAGTATCTTGCATCAGTTGCCGGTAGTGGCGTCATCTGTCCCGGCTGCACACTCTATTACCGTCACCGCTGCCGGCAATGTGGAACGGCCATGGAAGTGACCAGCCAGGGGCGATATCGAAAATCATGTGATGCCTGCAAGCAGTCACAGGATCAGCTGTGATGCCGATGGATAAGCAGCAACTGACGGATGCAACACCCATGCTGTTGCAGATCGGCCAGATCCGACCCTATGAGCGTAATCCCCGCCATGGCATAAATCCGGAATACGACCGGATCAAGGACTCGGTCCGGAACCATGGCCTTGATCAATCATTGGTAATTACCCAGCGTCCCGGTGCCACGGACTATATCGTACATTCCGGCGGTAATACCCGCTTGCTTGTGCTTAAAGAGTTGTATGAGGAGACCGGTGATGACCGGTTTGCCCAGGTCCAGTGTCTGTTCAAACCCTGGAACTGTGAATCGGATGTGCTTCTGGCCCATCTGCGGGAAAATGATCTTCGCGGCAGCCTTACCTTCATCGACAAGGCGCGGGCGGTGTTCGAAGCGAGACAAATGCTCGCAGAGGAACTTGGCCTCGATGATATCTCGCAGCGAAGGCTCGAAACCGAACTCCGCCAGGCGGGCTACAGCATCAGCCATGGGCTGATCTCTCAGATGGAATATGCCGTTGATCGGTTATTGCCGCTGATTCCCCTGGCTCTCAAGAGTGGACTGGGCCGGCCTCAAGTGGAACGCCTCCGGGGCCTGGAACGGGCCGCTACCACTACCTGGCAGCGGCGATGCACCAGTGAGGCCAGTCCATTCACTGACGTGTTTGCAGCATTATGCCGCCGTTATGACGGACCGGACTGTGACTGTGAGGCACTGCTCGGAGCACTGGAAGCGGAGATTGCTGAAGAGTCGGATACCAGCATCCATACCATCCGGGTGGCGCTCGATGCCGAACTTGCCGGGCGGGAGCTGGTTATCCCTGAGCCTGATCCTGATCCGGGC
>JAJRZI010000108.1 GCA_024275295.1 Gammaproteobacteria bacterium
AACAGGGTGATCCCAAATGAGGCAGTAATGCTGATCTCAATATCATCAGCGATCCGGATCTTGATTTGGCTGATTTTCTCTCTGAGTCGTTCAATAGCGGTGTGCGCAATGCCTACCGTGGTGTTGGGTAGACAGACCAGACATTCTTCACCGCCAAACCGGCATGTCAGATCATAGGGGCGCAGGTTCTTGTTGAGAAAGTCTGCAATGGAACGCAGGACAATATCCCCGGCTTTATGCCCATGCCGGTCGTTAACCCGCTTGAAGTGATCAATGTCCACCATCATTAAACAGCAAAATTCAGTGGTTCGTTTAATGCGGGCGTGTTCCTGGCTTAACAGCTGAAAAAAAGCCTGGCGATTGAGTGTGCCAGTCAGGTAATCGTATGAGTGAGAGAGACCCAGCAGATCATCTCTCAACTTTGCCAATGCCGTGGCAAAAAGCACCTCATGCCTTAGAAAGGTGTCATATTCACTTGCAGGGAGTGTTTCACCGGCAGATATTTTACTGATGATCTGCCGTACACTGTTGTGCATCTTGTTATGCAGCTTCTCCAGGGTGAGAAACTCCAGGTTCTCCCTTAGAAAATCGTGATGAGTGCTGTAATACCATTGACCAAATTTGCATTCATGATTGGAATGGTCAGAAAAATATTCGTCAGAAATAGGGGTGTTGCAGATGGCGCTACGGCTCCAGGATGCGACCCATTTGGTGTGGTCGATGATGGCATTATTTAACCCATCCAGGGCCTTGCTGACATCTTCAAGCGTTGGACGTTTTTCACTCACTGCAGGCATGATAGCTACTCATTGAGGTTAGATGACTCTGTCATTTCCGCCGTCCACTGGCACCTGTGCGGCAGTGGTTTTTGCAAACAAGGGGCCGCACATTTCAGCCGCAAGATTGGCCACGTCACGGCTGCAGATCTCTACGTGCATAAGATTTTTACGTTTGTACGCCTCAACAGTGAGATTATAGTGAGTTGCCCGGCTTCGCAAGATATCATCTGTCCACAGTGCGGTATCGAATACAGCCTCCGGGTGCAGAGAGTTGATACGGATACCGTCGCTGCCCCATTCCATTGCTGCAATGCGGGCCAGCTGGTTCAGGGCGGCCTTTGAGGCGGAATAGGCTGCGGCTCCGGGGCCAGGGGCAGGCACATTTTTGGAACCGATGATGACGACCCGGCCACCCGCTGGAGCTAATTTCAGCAGGGGATAGCATTCGCGCATCAGGATCAGATTGGCATCCAGATTAATGCCCAGCACCTTGCGCCATGTTTCTGTTGCCAATGCATCAATGCGGCAGCTTTCTGGGAAGATGCCGGCATTAAGGATCAGCATATCCACTCCACCGAAATGGCGTACGGTGCTTTCCAGTGCCTGGGTGATCTGCTCCTCATCGGCTACATCACACACCAGACCGAGAAAATCAGGGCGCTGATAGAGCTGCTCAATTCCCGCATCAATATCCAGTCCAACTACGGCAGCGCCGCGTTCCAATAGGGCATCCACGCTGGCCTTGCCGATGCCGGATGCAGCGCCAGTGACCAATGCCACCTCGCCGCTGAATTGAGGCGGGTTGCCGCCTTTGCGCAGTTTGGCCTGTTCCAGATCCCAGTACTCCACAGCAAAAATATCATGCGCCGGGAGTGTCTGATAGCCGCCCAGCAGAGTAGCCCGTTGGATGATCTCCTGGGTGTGGCGGTAGATATCGTTGATGATGGTGCACTCCCTGGCATGGCGGCCCAAGCTGCAGAGGCCAAGCTCAGGATCAAGCACTATGCGGGGTGCTGGATCGAGCATGGTTTTCTCATCTGTGGCTTGTGCGCTATTCTCTTCAAAATAGTTCTGGTAGGCGGTCGCGTAGCCTGCAATGTCGCGCCCCAGAAGAGGCAGGCGTTTGGTGCGGATGACGTGATCTGGCGTGGCTGGCCCCTGTTGGGAGAGGGTGGCGATATCCTCGCGTTGTGCAAAGGAGAGACAAGTGGGTGTCATATCGCAGGAGAGTAACATTGGAAAACCCGCAACAGCGGAGATCTCCCGGCGAAGTCTGCTGATCTCCCCCCGAAGTGGTTTGATGGTGGTGGTGGCTTTTTGTGAGGGGAGTACCCAGGCCTTATTGGCCTTGAGGTAATCCTCGGCACGGGCGACCAGCTTGATCATAAGATCGTAGGACTCTTTGGCCGTCTCACCAAAGGAGAAGATGCCGTGATTCATCAGGATCATGCCGACGGTCTTCTCTGTCGCCTCGGAGGCAAAGTGTTCGGCGCAGAGTCGGGCCAGATCAAAACCAGGCATCACATAGGGGATGATAACCATATCCTCCACATAGATCTCCCGGATGCGCGCCAGCCCGTTGTGGCTATTGGTGATCGTTACCACGGCATCCGCATGAGTATGGTCGACATACTTATAAGGTAGCACAGCGTGGAGGATGGTCTCAACTGAAGGGGAGGGGGCTGAAGCCAGGGTCATGCTGGTTTTTAATTCATTCACCATCTGAGGGTCAGTCAGTCTATCTAACCGGGCCAGCTTTAACAGGTGCGCCATGCGTACCGGGGCGAAGCCGGCCTCTTCAATGGTCTCCAGATCCCAGCCACTGCCTTTTACATAGAGGATCTCCTCCTCTTCACCCACCAGATTGGTCTCTGTGACCTTTACCGAGGTGTTTCCTCCGCCATGCAGCACCAGAGATCTATCCTGACCCAGCAGGCGAGAAGTATAGACACGCAGGGCAAGGTCAGTAGTGTAGTGGGCGGCATCCTGATCATTCCAGCGGTTTAGCATAGTTATCCTCTTAGGGGTGAAATTGTGTGCTAACGGTGAATTAAACGATTATAACGCTGAGAGCTGGAGGCGATACGGGAATAATATAGAAAATTTTAAAGAATCTGGTGGATAGTGCCGCTATCATAATGATATTAGTGATTAATAACCATATAATTTATGCGGTATAATTTATGGTGATGAAGTATCTGGGGAGTTCTATTGCAGTATAAAAACGCATCAGTATTTGCATCATTAGTGATAATGCTCTGTTTATCATTACCTGTTCATAGCACTGAGGTTCAGCCTGTCATGGGGGCAGGGCCATCAACGGCAGTAGCTACGCTTTTCTTCAAGTATTTCGCTCCGATAGCCGCAGATTATGGCTATCGTTTTTCAGTCGAGCAGCGATCAATAAAACAAAAAGGAGGCATAAAGGCTTCAGGAGAGTATCTATTCGGGCGTATCGGACGACCGCTGAATGTGGATGAGAGAGCAGAGCATAAGCATGATCTGTTTTTGGCCTCTAACCGAATTGCAATTGTTATTGGAAATAGCGTGGGTATAAAACGCATTAGCGAAAGAGAGCTAGAGGATATATTCACCCGAAAGATCACTAACTGGAGTAGCCTGGGAGGCGTTGATAAACCCATCATGTTGATAGGGCGTGAGGCGACAGAAGCATTGTTTGGGGTACTAAAAGAGGATTACCCTTTTTTTACTTCTGTTACCTTTGACAGAGTCTTTATGCGTGATCATCAAGTCATAAATTTTATTGAGTCAGAAATGGGCAGATATGCCGTCTCATTTGGAGCCAGGGCAAATTATGCAGATCAGCATATTCTTGAGGTTGATGGCTTAAATTCTGCTGTAAATGTGGGCTTGGTATATGATGGCAAAAATATAAACCACCCGATTATCAACGCTGCAAAAAAGTTTGCACAGAGCGATAAGTGGCATCGTATTTTGCAGCGTTATGGTTTTTTGCCTCCAAGATAATCAGGGTGATGAGCTAGCTTATGCTGAATCAGGTTGACAGGAGAATATCCTCCAAATTGCTGGTAACACTGGCCATCTTCATATTGGTGCTTGGCAGCTTTGTTAACTATTGGTTCTACCAGGAATCGAAGTCGCAACTTATTCAATCCATGGAGCGTGAAGTGGATGAGAAGTTATCCAATATCACCTCTCTTAGCAGCTATTATATTTCTCATTTTGAAAATGAACTGGTTGTTGAGCTTGGCAAGAGTGTCATGCGTGACCAGGAGGTGAAATATCTGCTGATTACTGGCTTGGCCACTCATCCCTACTTCAAAGCAGGCAGCTTGGAACAGACAAATTTTCGCCTGTTTAGGCGTGAGTTAAGCTATAGGGGTAAAAAGGTTGGTAGTGTTGAGCTTGGCCTTGATATGACACGTCATAACCAGGAGGTGAGCAAGGCGCTCTGGTTTACCATTTCATCGGTTGTTTTTACCATTTTCATCTTAAGTAGCGCCCTGTTTATATTCTTTAAAATACAATTGCTGGCGGAGATGAAGCGCGCTAAGCGCGAAGAGCTGCTACTACGTAGGTCAGCTTTAGAGTTGGAGCAGCAAGTTGAAAAGCGTACGCATGATTTGGTTTTGAGCAACAAGAAGTTAAATGAAAATATTAATGAGCGAATAGATGCAGAACGTGCGCTACATAATGAAAAAGAGCGACTGCAGGTTACGCTTCATTCCATAAAAGAGGCGGTCATTACAACCGATGTTGAAGGGCGTGTAACCTATCTTAATCCGATTGCCGAGCAGCTTACGGGCTGGGTCAATGCCGAAGCCAAAGGCAAACTTTCATCTGAGCTATTCAGGATCATAGATGAACTTACGGGTAATGATGTTGAGGATCCTGTTCATGCCTGTCTACAGGATGAAAAAACAGAAAATGTCAGTATTCATAATGTCTTGATCAATCGCTATGATGAGCAGATTGCAGTGATTGATACAGCTGCCCCCATGCGTGATTGTGAGCAAAAAATTATTGGTGTTGTATTGGCGCTTCGTGATGTAAGTGAAGAGCGCCGGTTACAGCAGCAATTGATGTTTCAAGCCAGGCATGATGAGTTGACCGGGTTAATCAATCGTCGTGAATTTGAGCAACGTCTTACAGATACCTTGGCCAGTGCCAAGGAAGAGGGCAAGGTTCACGCTGTACTCTATCTTGATCTGGACCAATTTAAGCTGGTCAATGATACCTGTGGTCATTTTGCAGGAGATGCTTTGTTAAGACAGCTCACCATGTTATTGCATGGAAAGATACGTGTTACGGATACCCTTGCTCGTTTGGGAGTAGATGAGTTTGGTGTCATCCTTGATGACTGCTCACTGCAGTGTGCGACTAAAACCAGCCAGGACTTATTGGAAATGGTCAGGGGGTTTCGTTTTGTGTGGGTGGACAGGCCCTTTGATATTAGTGTAAGCATTGGGCTGATAATGGTGGATGCAGAGAGTAAAGAGATCTCCAGGATTATGAGTGCTGCAGATATGGCCTGTTATGCAGCAAAAGATCTGGGCCGGAATCGTGTGCATATTTATGAGGAGAGTGATGAGGCGTTATCCAGACGACAGGGTGAGATGCATTGGGCATCGTTAATATCTCAAGCCCTGGAGCAGGATCGTATGATGCTCTATTTTCAGGAGATATGTGCAGTAAACAGCAGTGATGCGACTGAGCATCACTGTGAAATTCTTATTCGCATGCAGGATGAAGAGGGCAGAATCATTCTGCCCGGTGCCTTTCTGCCAGCTGCAGAACGTTATAACCTGATACTGAGCATAGATCGATGGGTGATTGAAACGCTGTTTTCCTATTATGCTGAGCATTGCAATAGTCTCTTTGCTGAAGAAAACTATCTGTTTTCCATTAACCTGTCAGGGGCATCTCTTAATGAAGAGGGCTTTGATAACTATATTTGTGAGCAGGCAGCTAGATTTAAGGTGCCTCCGACAGCTATCTGCTTTGAAGTCACAGAAACGGTTGCGGTAGCAAATCTTATGAAAGCCAATGATTTTATCAGCAAGCTTAATGAGAAAGGGTTTAGCTTTTCACTTGATGATTTTGGTTGTGGTTTCTCATCCTTTAGCTACCTGAAAAATCTGCCAGTAAACTATCTCAAAATAGACGGTAGCTTTGTCAAAGATATTGTGAATAATGAAGTTGACTATGCCATGGTCTCGGCAATCAATGATATTGGCCATGTGATGAATATTAAAACCATCGCAGAGTATGTTGGCGATGCTGAAATATTAGCGGCTATCAGTGAGCTCAAGATCAACTATGCCCAAGGGTTTTACCTGCATAAGCCCTCCCCATTGATGTCATTGAAATCAGATAAAATCTCTTTATCACAGATCCAGGAAACCCGTATATCACCCGTTAAATGCAAGGGGGATTAGTGCCTTGTGCCGCATTTTCCAAGGGCATGAAATGGGTTTTTATTATGGCTGAAAAAATGTTGTATCCATAAACCCAGCAGCTGTGAATCGGTAGGTTTGTTAAGTGATTTGAGTGCTGTATTGTAAGTGGCATCACCAATGATTTCTTTGCGTTCTTCAAGTCGCTCATGCATATATGCTTTGGTGAATTCTGGATGGCCCTGCATTGAGAAGATATGATCGCCAATAGCGTACATCTGATTAATGCAGAAACCATTACTGGCTAACAGTAGAGCATCTTGTGGTAGCACTTCTACTTGGTCTTGATGACTGAACAGTAGTGCGCAGTCTTTTTTCTCTTCAGGCATCCAGGGTTTGGTACGCAGTATCTTAAAAGTGTATACCCCAACCCCCCAACCTTTTGGGGATTTTTGGACTTTGCCACCAAGGGCCTGGGCTATCAACTGATGTCCAAAACAGACCCCCAGCAGAGGTTTTTTATTGTGATGGCAACTGCATGTGAACGCCATTAGTCTTTTAATCCAACCCTCCTGATCATAAACGCTTTTGGGTGAGCCGCCGATAATCCAGCCTTCACAGTCGTTAAGAGCGTTTGGCCACTCATCTTGAGTAATACGGTACTCTCTAAAATGCCATGCATCTGATATATGCTCAGAGAAAAAGCGCTTGAACATTGGCGCATACGTATGCTGATAGCTATTGGGGTCGGAGTCGCAGATATAGGCGTTTAACAGGCCGATCCTCATCAGAAGGCCTGAGTGTAAACCTGCAGTAGATCGGCCTCAGTTACAGGGATTATATTGGTATGGTGGCAGGGGTCGAGGTAGGCCTTTTGGCTCAATAGTGTCAGCTGATCCCGGCTAATATTCTGTTGCTCCAGGCCCAATTCAATCCCAAGTTGGTTTACGAATGTGCGGCATAAGTCGGCAAGACTGTTTTCTGTTGAGTCTGGAAATAGGTGCTGAACCTGTGTGATGCGTCTCTTTTGATCAGCGTTTAGCTTGCTATGCTCAAGAAAACAGACGCTAAAGGGGAGTAGTAAGGCGTTGGCCAGACCATGATGTAATCCGCACTCAGAAGAGAGTGGATGGGCTAGTGAGTGGATCATGCCCAATCCTTTTTGAAAGGCGGTGGCTCCCATGCTGGCGGCAATCTGCATGGCTCCACGGGCCTCCAGATTGTGCCCGTCTGCTACAGCACTGGGTAGATGTTTTAATATCAAGGCCATCCCTTCGAGGGCGATGCCATCCGCCATGGGATGAAAAGCGGGTGCTAGATAGGCCTCCAGGCAGTGGACAAAGGCATCGATACCCGTTGCTGCAGTAATGGCAGGTGGAAGTCCTTAGGTTAATCTGGGTTCAAGTACGGCGATCCTTGGCATCAGCTGGGGGTGGAAGATAATGGTTTTGCTGTTACTTTCACGGGTAATGATTACGCCACTTCGACCGACTTCACTGCCGGTGCCTGCTGTGGTTGGGATGGCATAGATAGGTGGCAGGAGTGAGCCGTTGATGAGTTGGTCGCCACCTTGGACATCATCGAATTGTGCTAATGGCCCTTCATGTGTTGCGGCTATGGCGATAACCTTGGCGGTGTCGATAGGGCTGCCACCGCCAAGCCCTACCAGTGCATCGCAATGGTGTTGGATGTAGTGTTTTGCCCCTTGTTCTACATCGACTTCAGTAGGGTTGGGGTGGGTATCAGCAAATAGAGCGACTTCTAACCCGGCTGCAATCAGCGCATTCTCAATAAGCCTGGCGGTGCCGAGGTTGATCAAAGTGGCATCGGTAACGAGTAGTACCTTTTTAGCGCCATTCTCTTTGATGGATTTGGCACATGCTTTAACAGCGCCGTCGCCAAAGTAGATGGTGGTTGGAAAGTTAAATTGCTGCATCAGATGATTTCAAAGTAGCGTTGCAGTTGCCAGTCGGTAATGGCTTTTTCATACTCACTCACCTCCCACTCCCGGGTGGCGACAAAGTGCTGAATAAAGGCCTCGCCGAGCAGTTCTACAGCTTCGATAGAGTGCTTGAGGTTGGCTACCGATTCCTTCAGGTTGCTTGGCAGTTGCCACTCGTTTGGCAGACTATCCTGTGTGGCATAGGCGTTGCCCTTTATCGGCTCGGGTAGAGGCAGTTTTTTCTCAATACCCAGCAGCCCGGCCCCAAGCATGGCGGCAGAGGCCAGGTAGGGGTTGGCATCTGCTGAGCCCACGCGGAACTCTACCCGCTGTGATTTGGCGGAACCGCCTATAACCCTCAGCGCCCCTGTCCGGTTCTCGTAGCCCCAGGTGGCAGCTGTTGGCGCCCAAAAGCCTTTTACCAGGCGGGTGTATGAGTTGATGGTTGGGGCACAGAGACTGAGAAAAGGTTTGAGGTAATGGATCTGTCCTGCGATATAGTGCTGCATCAACTGACTCATATTGTGTTTTTCAGTTGAGTCATAAAAGAGTGGTTTGTTGGTTTTAAGGTCATAGAGTGATTGATGAATGTGTCCACTCTGCCCAGGGTATTCCAGGTTCCAGCGTGCCATGAAGGTGGCCACAAGATCATGCTGTTGAAAGAATACCTTGCTGAAGGTCTTAAAGAGTGATGCCTTGTCCACTGACCCCAGCCCCTGGTCATAATGGATGGCGGCCTCCCAGACACCTGGGCAGGTTTCGCAGTGGAGGCCTTCAATGGGAATATTCAGTTTGGTGCAATAATCCATTAAGGCATTAAACAGATCGCCCTGTGTTGAGCTACGAAGGGTGGAGTAGCCAAACATGCCGGGGCTAAGTGGTTTGAGGTTGATGTAGTTCTTTTCACGGATGGAATGGGGCGTTTCATCAAAGATGAAAAACTCATATTCAAAGGCCTGGTTGATGCCAAAGCCCATTCCATGGGCTTTGTTGAGTACCCGTTTAAAGGCGTTGCGTGGGCAGACAGGATGTGGGCTTGTGCCATCCTTATCAACAAAGTCTGCAATAAAGAAGGGGGTGTTTTCACCGGGGATGCGGCGCTCAGAGGCGAGATCAATCCTGTAAAGCGCGTCGGGATAGGCGGTGTGCCAGCCGGTAAAGCGAGTGTTGTCATACAGATTGTCGTTAACATCCCAGCCAAAGACACAATCACAAAACCCACCGGTAGAATTGAATAGTGAGGCAAATTTATCGAGCGAGATGTACTTGCCTCTGAGTACGCCATCAATGTCGGTAATGGCCAGTTTGACCCTGTGGATGCCTTCCTCTTCGTAGGCTTCGATCTTATCTTGCAGCGTAGCCATCTTTTCCATACTCAATCGCCTGTTGTTTTTGTTTGGAAATGGATCGCCTTATGCCGGGTGACTGAGAGAAAACCAAATTGGGAAAGGCTGCAGCCACAGCCGCTCTGCTTAACACCACCCCAGGGCAGAGCAGGATCAAGATAGTCACAGCGGTTTCTAAAGACGGTGCCAACATCAACCTCTGCTGCAAACTGTTCTGCCTCATTACTATCTTCAGTATAGATGGCTGCAGTAAGGCCGTAGTCTGAGTCATTGATCAGTGCTATTGCCTCATCCAGATCCCTGATGCGCATAATGGGCAGGATGGGGCCAAAGTTCTCCTGTTTCATGAGTGACATCTGGTGGTCAACATCGACTACCAGGGTGGGTTCCCAAAAGGTGCCTCCCCCGATCTGCCTTGCTTTGCCGCCCGTCAGCACCCTGGCACCTTGGACCTGGGCCTGTTGGATCTGTTCTCTCAGCAGTGATACCCGTTTTGCCTGAGCCAGTGGCCCCAGTGTGGTAGCTTCATCCAGGGGGTTGCCTGGCCGGTAGTTGCTCATCAGAGGGATCAGCAGTGAAAGCAGGCGCTCATAGATATGCTCATGCACATAGGCGCGCTCGATGCCACAGCAGGACTGCCCGCTGTTGTACATGGCGCCATCGACCAGGCCTTCAGCGGCTAGTTTTAGATTGGCCCGGTCAGAGATATAGGCACCATCCTTACCACCCAATTCCAATACGGGCTGGATAAATTGTTTGGCAGTATGTGTGAGAATTTGTTGTCCGCCATGCACTGACCCGGTAAAGATCACCTGATTGACAGGGCATGATTCAATAACCTGACCAGTGGTTGTGTGATCAAGAGAGAGTGATTGCAGAAGGTGCTGGTGCTTGCTCAGTTGGTTAAAGGCGCGCTTGAAGTGGAGCCCAATCTCCGGCGTATGGCTGGAGTGCTTTAGGATGATGCTGTTACCCGCAAGCAATGAAGGGATAATACTGTTAACGGCGATTAATAGCGGGTAGTTCCAGGCGGCAATGACAAAGATGATGCCTAATGGGACATGTTCAATCCGTCGCTCAAAACCTGGTTTGTCAGGCAGATGGATAGGCTTCAGTGCTGATTTAGCTGTATCACAGAGGTAATGGGCCCGTTCAAAAAAACTGTTGATTTCATTATGCGCATGTTGAATGGGTCGCCCCATTTGAAGAGTGATATCTTTAGCAATCTATGCACGGTGATTATCAAAATACTCAAGACCCTTACGAACAAGTTTGGTGCGTTGGGCCAGTGTCAATTTTGCCCATTGTCGCTGTTCCTGATGGGCTTGTTTAATGCATTGCTGAGCCTGATCAAAGCTATGCAATGGGTAGTTACGATCTACCTCATTTGTGAATGGATTGATGACTTGGAATGAGCTCATGATGAATGTGTATCCAATGCCCTGGCTGGCTGTCTCCTACAGTATAGTTAATTTGTATTATTTGGCGGCGTTGGCCTGATAGGCTTCAACAAAGTATCTGGCCTGTTGCTGAACCCAATTCCAATCGAGTTATAACCGAATCTGGTGTTTGAGCAGTTGAAAAAAAGCGGCGTATCTGGTTGATTTGTTGTTGCGAGACAAACAAACAACCAAAGGAGATACGCCACTATGAGTAAGAATAACGTTGTTGAACTGGCTGGTCGAGA
>JAJRZI010000109.1 GCA_024275295.1 Gammaproteobacteria bacterium
ACGGTAAAGGGTTGATGCCTAGTTGTTTTAAGTATGTTTTGGATACATTTTGAATGAGCTGGAGTTGCCGCAATTAAAATATCAAGTGGTGGTAATGATGATTGCTCACGCATGTAATGGGTAATGAAGCTTGCAACATTGTGTGGTGCATGCTGATGCATATTAACTGTTGTATGCAGTGCATTGTATAACAGTGATTTATTTATGGGCGTTTGCAATATATGTGAATAGCCTGCAGCAATGAGTTGCTGGTCTCTATCTGGGCTGCTCTCTGGGCCAAGGTAGATCAGTGACAGGTTTTGCAGGGCAGGTTCTGAGCGGATTGAGTTGGCAAACTGTACTGGTTCCATATCCAGTTGGCGCTGGTCTACCATAACAGTATGGTAGGGATTGTTATTGTCGGCAGCAGAGAGTGCCTCTGTAAAGGTGCGTACCGTATTGCTACAGCCTTTTGCCTGCATTTTCCAGCCTGACAGGTGCGTGAGAATTTGATGACGATCTGAACTGTCGGGCGTTATTAGTAGGATGCGGATATCTTCCGGTTTCTGATCTTTGGTTGTCTTAGCTCTCTGTATAGACTCTTTTTTGGCCAGATGAGATGTTGCCCTGTTTTTATCTGTTGCAACTGCTGGCTGGTCTGCTATTTGCTCTTGCAAAAGGGGTGTGTATTTTTTTTGTGATCGGGAGTTAATGAAAAAGGCGCTTAAAAAAAGTACTGTCACTACCCCAATTTCAATAACGGGGTAACTCTTCCATAAGTCATGGAGTAGCAGTGTGATAATGGCAGCGCTTATGCTAAATATTGTTGCAATGATATAGGTGTGCCATGCGCTATATTTTTTGTCCATTGTGCTATCTCCCTATGCTGATATCGTCTGTATCCTGCATACTGGTTTGAATGGCGATAATGTCAGGCAGCTGGTTAAAAAAAGCATCGATACAATCTGGATCAAAATGTTTTCCTCTCTCCTGTTTTAAATGATCCAGGGATTGATCCAATGTCCATGCTGATTTGTAGGGACGCTCTGACATCAGTGCATCAAATACATCCGATACAGCTACCAATCTGGCCTCTATTGGTATATCGGTGCCAACCAGGTTGGCCGGGTATCCCTTGCCATCAAAGTGCTCATGATGGTTCAGTGCAATGATTGCTCCAGCCTGGAGATATTTGGAAGAGCTGTCACGCAGGATGTTATAGCCAATCTGTGCGTGGGTTTTCATGGCTTCCCATTCGGAGGGTGAAAGCTTGCCTTGTTTTAATAAAACATGATCAGGGATGCCTATCTTTCCAATATCATGCATGGGTGCAGCATGCTGAATAATGTTGCATTTGTCTTCAGGCAATCCAAGCTCTTCGGCAATCAGGAGGGAGTATTGCGTCATGCGTTCAATATGTTTTCCGGTATCTTCATCACGGTATTCACCGGCTCTGGCTAAATGCAGAATGGTCTCCTGTTCGCGTGATTTTAATTCAGCCGTTTTTGCCTCGATCTCTTGTTCAAGCCAGTGTGCCCGGTCTTTTATAATGGTTTGTTGCCGTCGTAACTGGAGTAAATTACGGCAGCGCGCCCGACATTCGTGATGGTCAATCGGTTTGGTTAGAAAATCAGTGGCACCTGCCTCAAGCGCCTTGTAGCGTACGCTCTTATCTTCTACACAGGTGATGATGACAATGGGAATGTCTGAGCAGCTTGGAATTTGGCGTAGCCATTGGGTAAATTCTATGCCATCCATATTTGGCATTTTATAGTCAGTGAGTACTAGATCGTGTGGGTTGGATTTTGCCCACTCCAGTGCTTGAACCGGGTCTCCAAATGATTTGACATGGATGTTCTCATCCATCGAGTGCATCAGCTCTTCAAGTATCATTCGGCTGATCGATTGGTCATCTACAATGAGGATGGTTGCCATTGAGCCTCTCTCGTAAGTGTGTGCTCTTAACCTTCTGAATCCTTTTGTTAACGGTATCATATAACTATATGATAGTACTGGCAATCCAGGCCGGGGTTAAGTATGTCGGCAATAATGATGAATTCTTTAGAGGGGGCTACTACCTGTATTTTTACAGGTAGTAGCTGTTCTGGTAAAGGGTGACTTAGAGTGACTGGATCTTTTCAAGCTGAGATCGCAGCTGCGCGATTGCCGTTTTCAGATCATTCGCCTTTTTTTGCTCTTTTTCCACCACTGCAGCGGGGGCCTTATTAACAAAATTGGCGTTGGAGAGCTTACCCGTAATGCGCTCCAGATCCTTTTGTCGTTTGGTCAGCTCTTTATCCAGGCGTGTTAGCTCTGCCTCTTTATCAATCAGCCCTGCCATTGGGATGAGCACCTTCATCTCGCCAACCAGTGCAGTGGCCGATTCTGGTGCATCCTGATCAATGGTTAACCAGGTAATGGATTCAAGCCGTGCTAATGCATCAAGATAGTGTCTGTTGCTTTCAAGGTTTGCAGCATCCTGTTTGCCTCCATTCTGCAGTAGAACAGGCAGGGGCTTACTGGGTTTGATATTCATCTCGCCACGGATGCGGCGGATGCCCAGGATAAACTGCATGACCCACTCCATCTCGGTCAGTGCCTGCTCATCAATGGCGTCAGTGGCACAGGTGGGATAGGGCTGCAGCATGATGGTTTCGCCAGAGCGGCCGGCCAGTGGAGCCACCTGCTGCCAGATCTCTTCAGTGATAAAAGGCATAATGGGATGCGCCAGCCGTAGCAGGGACTCCAATAGCGTTACCAGGGTATGACGTGCCCCGCGCTTGGCGGCGGCTGAGCTTTCATCACTCTGAAGGACGGGTTTGGATAGCTCCAGATACCAGTCACAATATTCATTCCAGGTGAATTCGTAGATGGTTTTGGCGGCATGGTCAAAACGGTAACCATTAATGGCATCCGTTACGCTCTGTTTGGTTATCTGCAGGCGGGAGATGATCCAGCGATCGGCCACGCTGAGTTGCAGTGCACCACCGCTCTCGCCACAGTCTTCACCCTCGGTGTTCATCAGCACATAGCGAGCGGCATTCCAGAGTTTATTGCAGAAGTTGCGATACCCCTCAGTGCGTTGCAGGTCAAACTTGATGTCACGTCCGGTGCTGGCCATGGCGGCGAAGGTGAAGCGCAGGGCATCGGTGCCAAAGGCGGGGATGCCATCCGGGAAATCCTGCCGGGTCTGCTGTTCAATCTTCCGGGCCATTTTTGGATGCATCATGCCGCTGGTGCGTTTCTCCACCAGGGGTTCCAACTCGATGCCGTCGATCAGGTCGATGGGATCCAGCACATTGCCCTTGGATTTAGACATCTTGTCGCCGTGGGAGTCGCGTACCAGACCGTGGATGTAGACCTCTTTGAATGGGACGTCACCCATAAATTTGAGCCCCATCATGATCATGCGGGCAACCCAGAAGAAGATGATATCGAAGCCCGTGACTAATACGCTGGTGGGGTAGAAGGTCTTCAGCGCCTCTGTTTTCTCCGGCCAGCCCAGGGTGGAGAAGGGCCAGAGTGCTGAGCTGAACCAGGTGTCGAGTACATCTTCATCCTGGGTGAGCTTGAAATCATCGGGTAGCTGATGTTTTTT
Source organism: Gammaproteobacteria bacterium (assembly GCA_024275295.1). GTDB lineage: Bacteria > Pseudomonadota > Gammaproteobacteria > Chromatiales > Chromatiaceae > WFXD01. The sequence goes on from JAJRZI010000109.1 coordinate 3,578, forward strand.
ACGCACATCCTCTTCCGAGCGGGCGACGTAGATATTGCCTTCGTCGTCATACCAGGCCGGGATGCGATGCCCCCACCAGATCTGGCGTGAGATGCACCAATCTTCGATATTTCGCATCCAATCGTAGTAGGTGTTTTTCCAGTTATCGGGGACAAAACGGATGTCGCCATTCTCTACTGCCTTAATGGCTGGTTCAGCCAGTGGGCCAACCTTCACGTACCACTGATCAGTGAGAAATGGCTCAATCACAGAGTTGGAGCGATCACCCCGGGGCACCATCAATTTGTGATCTTCGATCTTCTCCAGCAGATCCTGGGACTCAAGATCAGCGATGATCTGCTTCCGTGCAGTATAGCGATCCATGCCAATGTACTGTGCCGGGATCAGCTCATCTTCCTCGGCCTCGTTTTTGCGGATGGCCGCATCGATGGTAAAGATGTTGATCAGGCCGCTGTGGGGTAGTGCCTGAATATCGCTGTAATCCCGATGGTTTTACCAGACGGCATAGTCATTGAAATCATGTGCAGGTGTGATCTTGACGCAGCCGGTTCCAAATTCAGGGTCAACGTATTCATCAGCAATGATGGGGATTCGACGCCCGGTGAGTGGCAACTCGACATATTCACCCAACAGATGTTTATAACGGTCATCGCCAGGGTGAACGGCTACGGCGCAGTCACCCAGCATGGTCTCCGGGCGGGTGGTGGCGACCACCAGATGCCCCTGGCCGTTGGTGAGCGGGTAGCGCATGTGCCAGAGATGGCCATTCTCCTCTTCAGACAACACCTCCAGGTCAGAGACGGCAGTGTGCAGCACAGGATCCCAGTTAACCAGCCGCTTGCCACGGTAGATTAATCCCTCTTCAAACAGGCGAACAAAGACCTCTTTTACGGCATCGGATAGCCCATCGTCCATGGTAAAGCGTTCCCGCTCCCAGTCGAGGGACGAACCCATGCGTCGCAGCTGTTGGGTAATGGTGCCACCGGATTGCTCTTTCCACTTCCAGACCTTCTCGGTGAATTTTTCGCGCCCGTAGTCGTGCCGGGTCTTGCCTTCAGCGTTGATCAGCCGCTCTACCACCATCTGGGTGGCGATACCGGCATGATCGGTTCCAGCCTGCCACAGAGTCTTCTCGCCTTTCATCCGGTGATAGCGAATGAGTGCATCCATGATGGTGTCCTGAAAGGCGTGGCCCATATGCAGACGGCCCGTCACATTGGGTGGTGGGATCATGATGCAGTAGGGGGTGTCACCACTAGCCTGTTTGTTTGGGGCGAAATGTCCCTGTTGTTCCCAGGTTTCGTACCATTTTTGTTCCAGGCTATGGGGATCGTAGGTTTTATTCATGGGTAGAGCTGGCTTCCTGAAAGCGTTGTGAAGCGCTCCATTATAACCCAAGAATTGCAATTCTTTGTGAGGTAAAAATCTCTGGTAATGAGGTGCTGTCTGTATGTCTGCAGTTATGACGGATAATCAATAATGCAGAGGATGCTGCAGTAGTTTTAGCCATGACGGGGATACAGGAATAGATTGGAGTAGTGAGTGTTAATTTGCACCCAAATTTGATCCACTAACCCCCCATATTTGCACCGAAAATTGACCCACGTGTAATCCTGTCCTGCTTACTAATGAGCAGGAGATATAAGGAGTGATAGACGTGGCATTATTAAGTGTAATTAGACGCTGGCATCACCGTGAGGGTATGCCCATCCGGGAGATTGCCAGATGAACCGGGCTTTCCCGCAACACTGTTCGCAAGTATCTGGCCAGCGGTGTGGTTGAGCCGCAATATCCAAAGCGCAACGCCCCAAGCAAGCTTGATGATGTTAACCAACTGGCTGCATCGTGAGTCTCGCCGCAGCCGTAAACAGCGACGATCTATAAAGCAGCTCTATTATGAGCTGGCTCAGTTGGGCTATACCGG
>JAJRZI010000110.1 GCA_024275295.1 Gammaproteobacteria bacterium
AGCCAACTTGACGCTGCCTACCAAGTCAGAGTAACAATACACAAAACCCGCGTCGCTAGCGCTCCGATAGGTGGCAGCTTTGCTGAGTTTGGGTGGCAGCTTTCAATGAGAATCGGTGGCAGGAATCAAGAGAATACGCAGGTATGGCCCGGTTTTTCCTTTAGAGGTGAGGCAGTGAACGCTATAAAATCAGCTTTGATCCTGCTCTCCGTGGTAGCGCTGTTTCTCTCTGCCTGCGCCCAGGTTGAAACACCTGAAATAATGTCAGACAGGGATGAGGATTCAGAGGGTGCCAAGCTCTATGCGCAGCACTGTTCCGCCTGTCATGGCAACTATGGGCGTGGTGGTGTTGGTGTCCCGCTGGCGCTGAGTGATTTTCTGGAGAGTGTCAATAATCGCTATATTGCACTGACGATCCGCTTTGGTCGACCGGGGCGGGTGATGCCTGCATTTCCACGTCTTGGCGGCCATGAAGTCCTGGCGATTACCGAATATATCCGAACCTTGCATTGGGCGGATGAGCCAACATTTTCAACTGAACCCGTTGTCGGTGATCCCCAATCGGGCGCCAGGCTATTTGCAGTATATTGTGCAAAATGCCATGGCTCTGATGGAGGTGGCGGGCAGGGCACCGGGGTCTCCTTCTCCAGGCCGGAATTTATCCCGATCCTGGCCCCGGCGCTGAATAATGCCGGGTATCTTGCTGCGGTCAGCGATCAGATGATCAAACGTACCTTGACCCTGGGTAGAGAGCATACCCCCATGCATTCTCCGGTTTCCATGGGGCTGAGTGAGCAGAATATAAATGATCTGGTGAGCCATATCCGCTCATTTCAGCAGCAATCAATCGAGCAAGCAGCCATTAAGCGGCCGGCTGATGCGGTGCTGATGCGGCAATCGCCTTACGCTTACAGGCAAACCATTGAAAATATCAAGCAGGCGGTTGCCGGCAGTGGATATAGCGTTGTGCGGGAACAGTTGTTGGGAGAGGGCATTATCAATCCTGATGCAGGGGAGAGGAGGCAGTACGTTGTCTATTTTGCCTCCTTGAAGATGCTCTCTGAGGGGTTGGCTCATGATCCTCGTATGGGGCTGTTTCTTCCAGGAAAAATCACTATTGTTGAGCATGAAGGTGTAGTGAAGGTATTGGTCAGTAATCCAGAACAGTATAATGCGCTGTTTAACAATATGGCGCTCAGTGACTTTACAGAGATGCTGCGCAGAACCTATCAGACCATCCTTGAGGAGGCGACATCATGATAATGCATGTTGGTCTGTGCAGAGGGTTAGGTATCGCTCTGTTATTGATGGTGACAGGTTCTCTGTGGGCGGGTGACCTGCTAATGGTGCGTTCACAACTCGTGTTTTCAGATGCTCAACCCAGGCTGGAAGAGGAGATAAATGCCTTGGGCTATTTTACCTCAAGCGCCAGGCGGGTGGATATCGATCTGGTCAGCGCCGGGTTTTCACGCGGCACCTATAGGTCTATCGCCTATGGAAAACCGGATGAGATCAAAGAGCTGTCAGCGCATTATCCCGAACTTACCCCTTTTCTGCCGCCACAAATTGTGATCTTTGGTGAGCGAAATGAGAGCTTGCTGGTAGCGTTGAGTCCGCTCTATCTGGCTGAGATTTTCCCCCAACCTGAACTGGCTGATATTTTTGAGCGTTGGCATAAGGATCTGCAGAGAATTTTGGAAAATATAAGAGATGCACGCTAAGGGAAAACAGGGGAAAGATATAGACAGGCATGCACCAAGTGTGAGTGAGCTGGAAGCCGATGTGGCCTATTTTGATGCCAGGCTCTCTCTGCTGGGAAAACCGGCAACCTGCTACCAAAAAGCGCAGGAGGTGGTGTACCGAATGCTTGAAGGCATATTGATTCAAAGCCTGATCAAAAGACGTGGGGCGGAGCTTAATAAAGCCAATAAAAAGTGACCCAACAGACCCAAGAATGGTTAAGTGGATTGATTAGCATAAATTTAATGCATTCTCGGGAAGTAAAGGATGTAAAATGAGGCTATAATTACATTACAAGTACAGTGGTAATAGTTTAAAATTACACCATTACAATTGCTGTGCTTTATACCTCTTGCGATGCGGCGGCCTACCATAGGGCAAAAACCAGGCATCGGGGCAGGTAAAGAGAAAGGCAGTGATAGGAGGGGTTTATGCCGAGGATGGATAAGATGCCATGAATGGGCGACCTCAGCATAACCATAGGAATGAAGTATGCATGATGTGGAGGGAATGTTGTATGTTAAAGCCGCGAAAGATTGAATTGATACGCACAGCTATGGGATTGTTTTTTTTCAGCCTGGCTGTATTGATAACTCAACTGCTCTCAGTAAATTAGAGAAATCCTAATAACCCAATTTTGATAAAAAGCCCCGCGTTTGCTGGGTTTTTTGATGGTGCAGAAAAAGCCTTATGAATTAGTCAGACTAACCGCTGAGTGTGGCTTGAGTGTATCCATAATTATTGTTGTATTGGTCTTCCCAGTCATTGGTCAAAAAGTATTTTGCAAGCACCTCTAAAGAAAAGGAATTACTGTCAATCATGCAGTGGCTGGTGTAGTGTTTGGCGATTATAAATTTCAGGAATTTCAGAAGTAAGAAACATTTATGCATCCTCAAATCTATCTTGCGTCTCAGTCGCCTCGCCGTCGTGAACTGTTGGAGCAGATTGGGATCTACTCAAAGGTCATGACGGCAGATGTTGATGAATCTCCAGCCCCCAAAGAGGCACCTGCAGAGTATGTGATTCGACTGGCGCTGGAAAAGGCCAGGGTGGTGCAGGCGATGTTGGGTGATCATGAAATGCTGCCTGTACTGGCAGCAGATACGGCGGTTGTGGTGGGGCATGAGATCCTGGGTAAACCGGTAAACCGTGATGATGCGTTGGCGATGATGCAGCGGCTCTCAGGCCGCAGCCACAAGGTACTGACAGGCGTGGCGCTGGTGGACGAGCACACGGCGCGAAGTCGCCTGAGTGTCAGTCATGTCACTTTTCGACAGATCACCGAGGCCGAGGCGCTGGCCTATTGGAACAGTGGTGAGCCACAGGATAAAGCTGGTGGTTATGCGGTGCAGGGGTTGGGTGCCATGTTTATTTCGCATCTGCAGGGGAGCTACTCTGGCGTGATGGGGTTGCCGCTGTTTGAAACGGCGGAGCTGCTACAGTCGGTGGGGGTTGAACTGCTCTCTGCCGCAAATATAAAAATCAATTGATCAAGCCCGGAAGATTCATGAGTGAAGAGATTTTAATCAATGTACCCCCCCCTGCGACCCGTGTTGCGCTGCTTGAGAATGGGGTGCTGCAAGAGGTTATTATTGAGCGTGCCAGACGGCGTGGATTGGTCGGCAATATCTATAAAGGCAAGGTGTGCCGTGTGCTGCCAGGCATGCAGGCGGCCTTCGTGGAGATTGGGCTGGAACGCGCCGCCTTTCTGCATGCCTCGGATATCGTGAACAGCCAAAGCAGTGGCGATGCGCCGGCACCCAATATTACCGAGCTGGTACGGGAGGGGGGAGAAGTCATTGTCCAGGTGGTTAAAGATCCTCTGGGAACCAAGGGTGCAAGACTGACAACCGACCTATCCATTCCCTCCCGCTTTCTGGTGTTTATCCCCTCGCTGGATAATGAAGGTGTCTCACAGCGTATCGATAATGAGGAGGAGCGCCAGCGGCTGCGAGGTATCCTGAGTGAGCTGAAGGAGGAGATCGAGCCGCAAGGTGGTTTTATCGTGCGAACTGCAGCTGAAGGTGCCAGCAGAGAGGCGCTACGGGTGGATATGCTCTATCTCAGTCGGGTCTGGGCATCCATTGAAGAGCGCCGTAGCAAGGCCAATCTGCAGGAGTTGATTCATGCGGATCTTCCACTGGCCATGCGGGCGCTACGTGATATGGTCGGTGATGATATTGAGAAGATAAAGATTGATTCACGCGAGACCTGTAGGCGTGCCGTGGAGTTTGCTGGAAAGTTTATCCCTGAAATCAGCTCTCGTGTTGAATACTACCCAGGTGAGCGCCCGATCTTTGACCTCTATGGTGTTGAGGATGAACTGCAAAAGGCGCTACAGCGGAAGGTGGATCTAAAGTCTGGTGGGCATCTGGTTATTGATCAGACGGAGGCAATGACCACCATTGATGTCAATACAGGTGGCTTTGTTGGGCACCGTAATCTGGATGAAACCCTCTTTAAAACCAACCTTGAAGCGGCGCAGACCTTGTGTCGACAGCTGCGCCTGCGCAATCTGGGTGGCATTATCATTATCGATTTTATTGATATGGTGGGGGAGGAGCATAAGCGCCAGGTCATGCGCGCACTGGAGAAGTATCTGGCCAAGGATCATGCCAAAACGACTATTACAGAGGTTTCGGCACTGGGGCTGGTGGAGATGACGCGCAAGCGCACACGTGAGTCATTGGAGCATGTGCTGTGTGAACCCTGTCCCTGCTGCAGAGGCAGTGGATCGCTTAAAACTGCTGAAACTACCTGTTATGAGATCTTCCGTGAAATTCTGCGGGAGGCACGTCAGTTTGATGTGGACTCGCTCCTGGTTTTGGCTTCACAAGAGGTGATTGACCGCCTGTTGGATGAGGACTCAGCAAGCCTGGCAGAGCTGAGCGCCTTTATTGGCAAAAATATCCGACTACAGGTAGAAGCCCTCTATACCCAAGAGCATTTTGATGTGGTGCTTATCTAAAGCGCCAGTCAGATACAAGCTATGATCCGGCTGGCCAAAGTCTTAACGGTTAAACTCTGGCAGATTTTTCTGTTGTTGGTGGTACTCACCGGGATATTGGTCGGCGTGGCCAGAATGGTTGTGCCAGAGCTTTCAGCCTACCGCAATCAGGCGGTTCTGTGGGCTGAAGAGGCGCTGGGTCAGCCGGTCAGGATCTCAGGTATGCGTGTGCGCTGGCGGGGATTTGGCCCGCAGCTGATATTGCAGGATGCCGCACTGCTGGGTACGGATAACAGCAAATCAGCCCTGCAGTTTGCCGAGATCCGTATCGACTTTGGACTGCTCGATGCGCTACTGACAGGGGTTGCCGTTCCGCGTCAAATCACCATTGTAGGTGCCTCCCTGCATGCGGAGCGGCGTGCCGATGGTTCAGTGGCGATTGCGGGTCTGGATATCGCCCAGACAGATCCAGCAAAAGGTGGCGCAGCGGCACTGGTGTTGCCATGGCGTTTGTCGCTGCAGGATAGCGACCTGTTTTGGGATGACCCGCTTCTCGGAACGGAGCCACTGCATTTTCAAGTGGCCAAGGCGCAGTTCGCACATGATGGCGAGCGCCATCAGATCGATGTCGATCTGGATCTGCCAGAGGGCGCAGGCAGGGTGCAGTTCTCTGCTGATATTACGGGGGCACTGGATGACCCCAATAGCTGGATGGCTCGCTTCTACGTTGCCAGTAACCACCTGCTGCTGCCCGCACTGCTCAAACTTCACCCACCTGAAGATTATCTTCTGCAGCGGGGGGTAGCCGATTTTAAACTCTGGGGCCACTGGCAGACGGGGGGGATAGATCAGCTGCTGGGGCAGCTTGATCTGCGGAATCTCCAGCTGTCACAGCTGCAGCATCAGGGGAATCCCCCGTCTCAGTCGTTGGATGTGGAGCAGTTGGCAGGCCGTTTTCAGTGGCGTAAGCAGGATCAGGGTTGGCGTTTTGATGCGGCCGACATTCAATTTCAGCGAACTAATAAGCCAGGGCAAAAGAGCAGCCTGAGTGTGGTCAGCCAGGGCAGTGCCCTGCAGATGGAGCTGGATGCACTGGAGCTGGCGGATGTGTGTGCCGTTGCCGCCATCCTGCCGCTGCCGGAGGGGGTGTCAGATGCCTTGGCTGGATTGCAGCCCCAGGCGCTGATAACGTAGCTCATAGTGAATTATGAAAAGGCCACTGATGCACCAGCGTGGCGTGTGAGCGGTCGATTCAACAACCTCCAATTGCAGCCGTGGAACAGTATTCCGGGGGTAAAAAACCTTACTGGCCGGGTTGAAGCCAACCAAACCAACGGTGCCTTGTTGCTCGACAGTCAACAGGCCGAGGTTGATCTTAATGGCCTGTTCCGGGCGCCTCTGCAGTTGCAGCGACTGAGTGGTCTGTTGCAGTGGGAGCCATTGCCGGATGCCGGCTGGCGCATCCACTCCGATGAACTGGTCGCCAAAAACAGCGATATTGAGACCCGCACACGATTGTTGCTGGATATCCCTGATACGCTGGATCAATCCCCCTTTTTGGATCTGCATACCGACTTTGCCAATGGCACGGTATCCAGCACCCACCACTACCTGCCCGCCGGTATTATGAACAGAGGTGTGGTCAACTGGCTGGACCGGGCGCTGGTCAGTGGGCATGTGACCTCTGGCAGCTGTGTGGTGCGTGGCCGTCTGCGTGACTTTCCCTACAAAAAACAGAATGGGCGTTTTGAGGTGCTGTTCGGAGTTGAGGATCTGGTGCTGGACTATTTCCCCGGCTGGCCGCGACTGGAAGAGGTCTCGACCGAGGTGCGCTTTCTGGACGACAGCTTTGATGCCTGGATTGTGGATGGCAAGATGCTAAACAGTGAGATCAAGCAGGCCCATGGGTGGATCGACCGGCTCTCTCAAAGTACGCCATTTAAACTGACGGGCACGGTTGATGGCGCGTTGAATGATGATCTCAGACTGTTGCGGGAATCCCCACTGGCAGAGGATTTTGCGGCCACCGTGGCCGGCATGCGGGCGGAGGGCGATGCCCGGGTGGCGGTGGATCTGGCCATTCCGCTGGCGCAGACCCGGTCTCCGCCATTTCGTATCGATGGCCGAGTGGGCTTTAAAGACTCAACGCTGCATCTTGATGATTGGCAGTTGTCACTGACCAGGATGCGGGGTGAACTGCTGTTTAATCAGGACGGTATTCGGGCCAAAGGGATCCAGGCGCAGACGCTGAATACAGCAGTGCGTGTGGATATGGGGATCTCTCCCGTCATGCCGGATGCCACACGGGTCACAGCCAGGGCGCATCTGGCAACAGCAACCCTGGCTGAGCGCTTCCCTGGCATGGGACTGGAGATGCTGGATGGAGCAACAGACTGGAAGTTGCAGCTGGATATTCCAAACAGAGTGGCTCAATCCGGTGCGGCGGCCCTGATCTTGGCAGAGTCTGATCTTGTCGGCATAGCCGTTGATCTCCCAACGCCATTGGGCAAGGCGGCAGCTGAGTCGCGCCATTTTCAACTCTCTACTACCGTTAGCAAGCAGCCACAACAACCTGTGCAGGGGCGTTATGCTGATATGCTGGATTTCGCTCTGCTGCTGGATAAAAGTGACCTCAATGCATTGACACTGCAGCGCGGTGAAGTGCGATTGGGTGGGGCAAAGGCGGTGTTACCAGAGAGTGAGGGGCTGCAGCTGCATGCGCGTCTGACGGCATTTGATGTGACGCCCTGGCTGCAGAGGGCCAAAGAGCTGAATCTTGCCTCTGATGAGGCAAAAGAGTGGCCCTTCTCAGCGGTGGATATCGGCATCAAACAACTGCGCAAAGATGAACTGACATTGGATGATGTGGCGATAAAACTGAAGCATGAAGCCGGTGGGTGGAAAGGGCATGTGGCTACCCGCCTGTTTGATGGAGAGGTGATGATCCCTCTGGATTTAAAGCAGGAGGCGATCACGCTGCGCATGGATTACATCAAACTGACCTATAAACCGGAAGAGGATACAAAGAGGGAAGAGGCACCGCCAGCCAAGCCGGATGCAGCGCCTGAGGTATTTCTGGATCCGCGTGATTTTCCAGCGCTATATCTGCAGAGTGATCGGGTGATACTCAATGGCCAGGATCTAGGCTCAGTGGTATTGGATATCCGTAAAATTGATGAGGGGCTTTCACTGGAGCCGACCCTGATGCAGTCAGATCGATTGGCGCTGGATCTGAGTGGGCGATGGGTCATGGTATCGCATAAGCCTGAATCGCGGTTTGAATTTCGCCTTGATGCCTCTGATGTGGGGGATCTACTGGCAGATATGGATATTACGCATAATATCCGGGGTGCCAGTGCTGATATCAAAGGCAACCTCTATTGGCGAGGTGGGCCGCACCTGATCAGCCTGCAGGGTGTAAAAGGGGAGCTTGATCTGGATATTGGTAAAGGCACGGTTTTGGAGGTTGATCCTGGTATCGGACGCATCTTCGGGCTGCTGAATCTGACCGCATTTCAGCGGCGTCTCTCCCTTGATTTTAGTGACCTGTATGCAAAAGGTTTTGGCTTTGATCGCATGCAGGGCAGCTTCAGGCTTGAGGATGGAAATGCCGATACCGACAAGTTTCAGATCGACGGCCCGGCGGCTAAGATTGTCATCTCTGGCCGAACGGGACTGGTCGCACATGATCTGGATCAGCATATTATTGTAGCGCCACAGATCACCTCATCTGTCACCCTGGCCACTGCAATCGCTAATCCTGCCGCTGGGGCGGCCCTGTTTCTGGCGCAGAACATCATGGGGAAGGATCTGGATAAGATCACCAGTTACCAATATCAGGTCACCGGCAGCTGGGATGAGCCACTGTTTTCAGAGAAAAAGAGCGTCTTTTTTGCGCCACAGCAGGATGATCTGCCCCCTTGAGAGCCAGCCCCGCAGTGCAGGTAATGCTTGAGTAGGCCTAATGTATGTGGGTGCTTTATGTTATCCTCTGCGCTACCGATAACAATATAACAGTGTAGCTATTGCCACTTTACTATTAATGACTGAATCAAAGCATAAAATTGCGGCTATCCAGATGGCCAGTGGCCCCAATGTAGGTGCGAATCTGCTTGAAGCGGAGCGGCTGATAACGGATGCGGCAGACGCCGGTGCAGGCCTGGTGGTTTTGCCTGAAAACTTTGCCTTCATGGGTAAAACCGAGCAGGATAAACTGGCGCTGCGGGAAAAAGATGGCGAAGGCCCGATGCAGGATTTTCTGATGCAGATCGCCAAACGCCTTGGCATCTGGCTGGTGGGTGGCACCGTGCCGCTGGAAGCCGATGACCCAAACAAGATTCGCGCAACCTGCATGGTCTATGATGATCAGGGTAACCGGGTGGCACGCTACGATAAGATACACCTCTTTGATGTCAATCTGGTCGAGGCGAATGAACGCTACAGTGAATCCGAAACCATCGAGCCTGGGGAAGAGGCGGTGGTACTGGATTCACCGTTTGGTCGCCTGGGTATCGCTGTCTGTTACGACCTGCGTTTTCCAGAGATGTTTCGGAATATGCTGGATGAAGGGATGGAGATACTTGTGCTCCCTGCCTCGTTTACCGCCATTACCGGCAAGGCGCACTGGGAGATCCTGGTTCGGGCGCGTGCGGTGGAGAATCTCTGCTATGTGATCGCTGCGGCTCAGGGTGGATTTCATCTCAATGGTCGGGAGACCCATGGCCATAGCATGATAGTCGGCCCGTGGGGAACATTGCTTGCAGAGTTGCCAACGGGTGCCGGTGCTGTTACTGCCCCTTTGGATCTAGAAGGCCTTGTCTCTATCAGACGTAGTTTTCCTGCCCTGGATCATCGTCAACTCTACTGCCGTTTATAATCCCGGGGTAACCCCTTTGCAATTTCCCTCACAGTGGAATGCCGTCAGAGGCAGTCTGCTCCTTACCGTCACAAATAGAGATTATGCCTGATTTTATAGATATAGCCCGTGGCGTATTGCTGGAACCGGCTGGCCTGCACGAGAGTGACCTGGAGCGCGTACTGGATCAACTGCTGAGTTATCGCATCGATATGGCAGACATCTATTTTCAGGCGGGCCGTATCGAATCCTGGGTGCTGGAGGATGGCATCATCAAAGAGGGTGCCTACAATATCGAGCAGGGAGCCGGTGTCCGCGCCATAAGTGGTGAAAAAACCGGCTTCGCCTATACCGATGAACTACAGTTTCCGGCTTTGCTAGAGGCTGCAAAAACGGCCCGTGCCATTGCCTGTGCGGGTGAGCAGAAACGTATCCGGGTCTCCAAAACTCTTCCCACAGAGCGACTCTATCAACCCATCAATCCGCTAAGCAGTCTCACTGAACAAGAGAAGGTGGATCTGTTGCGACAGGTGGATGCCGAGGCGCGCCGCCAGGACCCCCGGGTCAAACAGGTCATTGTCAGCCTGGTAGCAGCGCATGATGTGGTGCTGGTGGCCAACACGGATGGCACCCTGAATGGGGATGTTCGTCCGCTGGTGCGACTCAGCGTCAGCGTTATTGCAGAGCAGGGTGAGCGTCGTGAACAGGGTTCCGGTGGTGGTGGTGCACGCGATGCCTTCAGTTACCTGGTTGATCAGGGGCGTGCGCTGGGCTTTGCCCGTGATGCCGTCAATCAGGCGCTTATCAATCTGGAGGCGGAAGCTGCCCCGGCGGGCACCATGACGGTGGTGCTCGGCCCTGGCTGGCCGGGTGTACTGCTGCATGAAGCCATTGGACATGGCCTGGAAGGTGATTTTAACCGTAAAGGCACATCTGCATTCTCCGGTCGTATTGGAGAGAAGGTGGCCGCATCGGGTTGCACCGTGGTGGATAATGGCACCCTTCCCGGGCGTCGCGGCTCGCTCAATATGGATGATGAGGGGATGCCGACCCAAAATACCGTATTGATTGAAGATGGCATCCTCAAAGGCTATATGCAGGACAGGATGAATGCCCGGCTGATGGGCGGCGTCTCTACCGGAAATGGTCGGCGCGAATCCTATGCCCATCTGCCGATGCCGCGCATGACCAACACCTATATGCTGCCGGGCAAGTACGATCCGCAAGAGATTATCAGCTCGGTAGAGAAAGGGCTGTATGCGGTGAATTTTGGTGGCGGCCAGGTGGATATCACCTCAGGCAAGTTTGTCTTTTCTGCCAGCGAGGCCTATCTGATCGAAAAGGGCAAGGTGACCCGGCCGGTAAAGGGGGCCACACTGATTGGTGATGGGCCAGCGGTTTTGACCCAGGTCAGCATGGTGGGCAGTGATCTTCAGCTCGATCAGGGTGTGGGTGTTTGCGGCAAGGAGGGGCAGAGTCTTCCGGTCGGTGTTGGCCAACCCACCCTGCGTATTGATGAGTTGACCGTTGGCGGCACCAACGCTTAAATCAGGAAAGAGAGATGAGTAATCGTGAAGAGATGATTGAGCGTGAGTCCCGGCTGGAGCAACTGGTCTCTGATCTGCTGGCGGAAGCGAAAAAACAGGGTGCCAGTGCGGCGGAGGCAGGTGTCAGCAGTGATGCTGGACTCTCCCTCACAGTGCGCATGGGTGATGTCGAGACCATTGAGCATACGCGTGACAATGGTTTGGGTATCACGGTCTATTTTGGTCAGAGCAAGGGGTCAGCCAGCACCTCTGACCTCAGCCCGCAGGCGGTGCGTGATAGCGTCAAAGCGGCCTGCAATATTGCCAAGTACACCACAGAGGATGCCTGTGCCGGACTGGCGGATGCGCAGCTGATGGCCAAAGAGCTGCCTGATCTTGATCTCTATCACCCCTGGGATATCGATGTGGATGCCGCTATTGAACTGGGTACACAGTGTGAAGATGCTGCGCGTGGCCTGGATAGCCGTATTGTTAATTCAGAAGGGGCATCACTGAACACCCATGCAGGGCTGCATATCTATGGCAACAGTCATGGCTTTGTTGGCGGCTATCCAACCAGCCGACACAGTCTGAGTTGTGCCGTAATCAGCCAGCAGGCTGAGGCGATGCAGCGTGATTACTGGTATACCGTTGGGTGCGCTGCAGCGGATCTTGAAGCTGCCGAGGCCGTAGGGCAAAAGGCCGCGCAACGTGCTTTAAGCCGGCTGGGTGCGCGCAAGATCAGTACGCGTGAGGCACCAGTCATTTTTCAATCCGATGTGGCCACTAGCCTGCTGCGTAGTTTTACTGGCGCCATTCGTGGCGCTGCACTCTATCGAAAATCATCCTTTCTGCTGGATCATCTGGATAAAAAAGTCTTCCCGGATTTTGTACGCATCCATGAAAATCCACGCCTGCTAAGAGGGCTGGGTAGTGCTGCCTTTGATGGTGAAGGCGTGGCAACAAAGGCCAAAGACTTGGTGAGTGATGGCATACTCAAAAGCTATATTTTGGGCAGCTATTCAGCACGTAAGCTCGGGATGCAAACCACCGGCAATGCAGGTGGTGTACGTAATCTGGCGATAGATCCAGGTGAGCTTGACCGGGATGCCTTGCTAAAGGAGATGGGTACCGGGCTGCTGGTAACCGAGATGATGGGGCATGGTGTCAACATGGTTACGGGTGATTATTCGCGTGGAGCAAGTGGGTTTTGGGTTGAGCAGGGAGAGATCCAATATCCCGTTGAAGAGATCACCATTGCAGGCAATCTGAAACAGATATTTCAACAACTGTTGGCCGTGGGCAGTGATGAAGAGTGCCGTGGAAATATACGAACAGGTTCCTGGCTGATTGAAAATATGACCATTGCAGGCAGCTGAGCTGTTTGCATTTCAGCCGGGTGTGATATATCTTGAACCGCCTGCATGATCCTGGTTCTACCTGTCACGCCTCATATTTACCGTTTTCCAACAGGTGCATTTGAATCGAGTTTCATCATGCCTGCCATGATCCGTGGCGATGGTTCGTTCATTGGGGCGGGCTTATTTATCAACATACTACACAAGGTCAAAATCATTGATTACCCTTTCAGTTCGTGGTCTCCCTAGATCGACTACAGAAGAGAGCCTGACGGCGCTCTTTACAGAATACGGCCCGGTTCGTTCTCTTAAAATGGCAAAAGACCTCTTTTCCGGTGATTGCAAGGGGTTTGCTATTATCGATATGGAAGGGCATGAAGCCCGAGCCGCCATTGCAGCGCTCGATGGCAGTGAATTCAACGGCAGTCTGATTCGTGTCGGGCCAGACCGGCCAAAAAAGGGGCGTGGCGGCAAGCGCCGCTGATCTGATTACCTTGTCTCTCTTATGTAAATAAAAAAGGGGGCGTTTCCGCCCCCTTTTTTTCTGTCAGCGCTTTTTACGCGCTGTTTTCTTCTTAGCCGCTTTTTTCTTAACGGCTCTCTTTTTTACAGCGGGCTTTTTCCCTACCGCTCTCCTCCTCCGCGCTCCTTCTGTTGTGGTGGCTCTCTTTTTAGCTGCCACCTTTTTCTTTGCGACTGCTTTCTTCTTTGCTGTCTTCTTTTTAGCCACCACCTTTTTCTTTGCGACTGCTTTCTTCTTTGCTGTCTTCTTTTTAGCCACCACCTTTTTCTTTGCGACTGCTTTCTTCTTTGCTGTCTTCTTTTTAGCTGCCACCTTTTTCTTTGCGACTGCTTTCTTCTTTGCTGTCTTCTTTTTAGCTGCCACCTTTTTCTTTGCGACTGCTTTCTTCTTTGCTGTCTTCTTTTTAGCTGCCACCTTTTTCTTTGCTGCTACTTTCTTCTTTGCTGTCTTCTTTTTAGCTGCCACCTTTTTCTTTGCTGCTACTTTCTTCTTGGCGGTCTTTTTTTTAGCCACCACCTTTTTCTTTGCTGCTACTTTCTTCTTGGCGGTCTTCTTTTTAGCTGCCACCTTTTTCTTTGTCGCTACTTTCTTCTTGGCCGTCTTCTTTTTAGCGACCACCTTTTTCTTTGCTGCTGCCTTCTTCTTAGCGATTTTTTTCTTTGCAGGTTTCGTTTTTTCTACAGGTTGTTCTTCTTTGGGGGCTTCTGTTGCAGGTTCACTCCTCTCTTCTGCGATCTTGGGGGGCTCTTTTTTAGCCACCTCATCCAGGATTTTGCAGGCAGCGTTGAAAATATCATTAATGTCGCCGGTGCCTTGGATCTGTTCCAGTTTATTAACAACCTGATAGTACTCAATCAATGGGGCAGTTTGTTGCTTATAGACCTTTAGCCGATTGTCGATGGTGGTTTCATTATCATCACTGCGTTGGTGCAGTTTGCCACCACATTTGTCGCAGACGCCTTCGACCAGAGGTGGGTTAAAATACATGTTGTACATCTGGCCGCAGGATTCACAGGTGCGCCGACCTTCCAGCCGTTGCATGATGATGTCGGGGTCTACGTCGATGAGTAGTGAGATGTCTAATGGTTGGCCAAGTCTGTCGAGCAGCTCGTCCAGCGCTTCAGCCTGGGCGGTGTTGCGTGGAAAGCCATCCAGAATATAGCCATTTTTTACATCAGGTTGATTGAGTCGATCCTGGATCATGCCCAGTACGATCTCATCAGAGACAAGGTGCCCTTCATCCATGGCTTGCTTGGCCTGGATGCCAAGAGGCGTTTGTGCTGCTACCGCTGCTCTTAGTAGATCCCCGGTTGAGAGTTGCGGGATACCATACCGTTGAACCAGTTTTTTTGCCTGAGTTCCTTTGCCGGAACCTGGCGCACCCAATAGTACAATTCTCATGGCTTTTATGCCCCTTAGATATTCTTGGTTATTCCCGGTTATAGCGAACTGCTGAGCTTGAACAATACTTACTTAACGAGTATTTAACAGCAGTCTGTTTATAGTGCGTAACCTACCCTCACTTATCACATGAAGTCAATGTGGTTTTTGATGTTAATAGGGATAATTCCTTGGTAACAAACAACCATTAAGCTATTCTCTATCCAAACATCTGGGTTAAGAGCCACGCACCATAGTTATTAGAAATCACCGAAATAAGGATCATGACAATGAAGAATGCCTTTTATGCACAGTCTGGCGGGGTAACCGCTGTCATCAACGCCTCTGCCTGTGGTGTGATAGAGACCGCACGCAGACATTCCGATAAAATCGGTAATGTCTATGCAGGTCGTAATGGCATCATAGGTGCGTTGACTGAAGATCTGATTGATACCTCTCAAGAGTCAGATGAGGCCATCGCTGCACTCTGCTCAACACCTTCCGGGGCCTTTGGCTCTTGTCGCTACAAACTAAAAAGCCTGGAAGAGAACCGGCGTGAGTATGAGCGTCTGATTGAGGTCTTTAAGGCGCATAATATTGGTTACTTTTTTTATAACGGCGGTGGTGACTCTGCCGATACCTGTCATAAGATTTCACAACTCTCTGAGAAGATGGGCTTTCCAATCCAGGCGATCCATGTACCAAAGACAGTGGATAACGATCTGCCCATCACCGATAACTGCCCAGGTTTTGGATCGGTGGCAAAGTACATTGCCATCTCAACACGTGAAGCGAGTTTTGATGTGGCCTCCATGTGCAAGACCTCGACCAAGGCCTTCGTGTTGGAGGTGATGGGGCGTCATGCCGGATGGATTGCAGCAGCGGGTGGTTTGGCGGCAGATGCGGATCATGATCTGCCGATACTCATCCTGTTTCCTGAAATTACCTTTGACCGGGCTGCCTTTATTGCCCAGGTAAAGGCAAAGATAGCGCAGTACGGTTACTGTTCGGTTGTGGTCTCAGAAGGTGTAAAGGGGCCGGATGGCAAGTTCCTGTCAGACCAGGGGCTGCGTGATGCTTTTGGCCATGCCCAGCTGGGCGGTGTGGCTCCGGTGGTGGCCAATATTATCCGTGAGGAGTTGGGCGTAAAATATCACTGGGCGGTAGCAGACTACCTGCAACGTGCTGCACGCCATGTGGCATCAAAAACCGATGTTGAGCAGGCCTATGCCCTGGGCAAGGCAGCAGTGGAGTTGGCGCTGGAGGGCAAGAATGCCATTATGCCTGCCATCACCCGTACCTCTGATGAACCTTATGCCTGGGAGATTGGTGCTGCTGATCTGGCTGATGTGGCCAATGTTGAGAAGATGATGCCGGAGAACTTTATCACCGAGGATGGTTTTGGCATCACCGATGAGTGCCGCCGTTACCTGTCGCCACTGGTCCAGGGTGAGGACTACCCAGAGTATGAAAATGGACTGCCCAAATATGTGACATTAAAGAATGCAGCGGTGCCGAAGAAGTTGGAGGCGTTTAAACTGTAAATGCGCTGTTATCCCCTGAATGAGGGATGATAAAAAAGGCTCCCTGATTCAGGGAGCCTTTTTTGTTGCGTGGTTAAGTAGGGGTGATCTAGACCAGCAGCGGTGCAATCACCAGACTGACGATTGCCATCACGTTGATCAGGATGTTCATGGAGGGGCCGGAGGTGTCTTTGAAAGGATCGCCAACGGTATCGCCCACAACGACGGCGGTGTGTACATCTGAACCCTTGCCGCCGAGGTTGCCTTTTTCAACATGCTTCTTGGCGTTATCCCAGGCGCCACCGGCATTGGCCATCATCAGCGCCATCAACACGCAGCCGAGCAGCGCGCCACCCAGCATGCCACCCAGCGCTGCAGGCCCCAGCAGGCCGCCAACGACGACCGGAGCCGCCACTGCAATAACCCCCGGCAGAATCATCTTCCTTAGCGCAGCGGTAGTGGCGATGTCCACGCAGCGTGCGGTATCGGGTTCGGCTGTGCCCTCCATCAGCCCTTCGATCTCGCGGAACTGACGACGGATCTCTTTGATCATGTCAAATGCGGCGTCACCCACAGCGGTCATGGTGATTGAGGCGATCAGAAAGGGCAGGATGCCACCCAGAAACATGCCGGCCAGTACCAGTGGGTCCCCCAGTTCCAGCGTAAAGTTGGGGATGTGGAAGGAGATGGTTTCAACGTATGCTGAGATGATCGCCAATGCAGCCAGTGCTGCTGCACCGATGGCGAAGCCCTTGCCGATGGCGGCGGTGGTGTTACCCAGCTCATCCAGTGAGTCGGTGATGTCGCGCGTCTCTTTACCCATGCCAGCCATCTCGGCGATGCCGCCTGCGTTATCTGCAACAGGGCCGTAGGCGTCGATAGCCATGGTGATGCCCACGGTGGCCAGCATGCCCACCGCGGCGATGCCGACGCCGTAGAGTGAGGCGGCGGCATTGGCGATCAAGATAATGGCTGCGATGGTCACCATCGGTATGGCCACCGATTCCATGCCAACGGCA
This sequence comes from Gammaproteobacteria bacterium, assembly GCA_024275295.1. Lineage (GTDB taxonomy): Bacteria > Pseudomonadota > Gammaproteobacteria > Chromatiales > Chromatiaceae > WFXD01. The sequence continues at coordinate 16,872 of JAJRZI010000110.1, forward strand.
AGCCCGGAGATCATTACCGTTGCGGGGCCGGTTTCACCGGATTTGGCGATGCGTTTGACGGGGGCGCCTGCGGTGTAATACTCCGTGACCAGCCCGATGATGACGCCACCAATAGCACCTGTCAGAACAGCGACCCAGATGCCGATGCTGAGATCAGATGCCGCGATCACCAGACCTGAGAGCACGATAAAAATAATCGATGAACTCATGGTGCCGATGCGCAGCGCCACCTCGGGTGATTTGCTGGAGTAGTGCTTTACCAGCCAGATGCCCTGGATGGAGCAGAGCAGCCCTAGTGAGGCCAGGGCCAGTGGTAGAAACATCAATGCCTGGCGTGTTCCAAGTGGGTCGATGATATCTGTCGCCATGGTGGAGGCCATCGCGATGGTGGCAATCATGGCGCCGCAGTAGGATTCGAAGATATCGGAACCCATACCGGCGACATCACCCACGTTGTCGCCTACGTTATCAGCGATAACACCGGGGTTACGGGGGTCATCCTCCGGGATGCCCGCCTCGATTTTGCCCACTAGATCAGCGCCAACATCGGCGCTCTTGGTGTAGATGCCACCACCAACACGCGAGAAGAGTGCCACGGTGGATGCCCCCATGCCAAAGCCATGGATGACATGTGCGGTCTCTGGATCACCGCCAAATATCAGGTAGAGGGTACCCAGTCCCAACAGACCCAATGATGCAACGGCCAACCCCATGATGGAACCACCAAAGAAGGCAACACTCAATGCAGCAGCGGCCCCTTCAGTATGGGCTGCGGTGGTGGTGCGGACATTGGCGCGAGTGGCGGTGTTAATGCCGATATAACCGGCACCGGCAGAAGTGACTGCACCTACAATGAAGGCAAACGCGGTACCCATGCCGAGGAAGATGGCGAGCAGAACAACCAGCACGGCGGAGAAGATCCCCAGCATTTTGTATTCGCGCCGCATGAAAACCATCGCACCTTCGTGGATGGCATCCCCGATTTTGATAACTTTTTCATCGCCTTCGGGGTATTTTTTAACAATCTTGTATATATAGTTGGCAATCACCAGACCGATGATGCCCAATAGTGGTGGGATAAACTCGCCGAGACTCATGTGTTCCTCCAGGTTGATAACATCTATTTTCTTATTGACGCTTTTATACTTGGGCCTTGCTGGTCGTCAGGCATGAGATCTCTTTGCAAGATCAAAATGTGAATACTCTTGAGGATCTTATTGCTGTGATCCAGAAGAAACTAGATAGAGACGACGGCCTTATTTAGTACACTGTTTCCTCAATACAAGCAAGTTTTAGCCCCGAACCCCAGAAAATATTGTCTTTTGAGGAGTGAATCCGTTATCTTACCGGCCCAGTATGAGGCCGGGCTTTCCGGCCTTTTTTATTCCCCGAGGCGAGAAGAGACAAGATGAACCTGGACAGAGTCAGTTACGGCAAAGATGCTCCGAATAAAATTAATGTAATTATCGAGATCCCATCCCATTCGGATCCGGTTAAATATGAGGTGGATAAAGAGACAGGCGCCATGTTTGTCGACCGCTTCATGGGTACAGCGATGCATTACCCCTGCAACTATGGCTATGTCCCTCACACGCTCTCTGAGGATGGTGATCCGGTTGATGTGCTGGTTGTAACCCCTATCCCGGTTTTGACTGGAACCGTTATCGAGTGTCGCCCCATTGGTATGCTGAATATGACGGATGAGTCTGGTGTTGATGCCAAGATCCTGGCTGTTCCCCTGGCTAAAGTCAGCCCACTGTATAAAGGTGTAAGGGAGGTTGAGGATCTACCTGGAGGTCAGGGTTTGCTGCACCAGATTTCCCACTTCTTTGAGCACTACAAGGATCTGGAAGAGGGTAAGTGGGTTAAGGTAGAGGGTTGGAGCAATGCTGAGGCTGCCAAGGCTGAGATTGTCAACAGCGTAGAGAACTATCAGAATGCGCCTGAAAAGCCGAATTTCTGATTAACGGTTATGAGTGGCGAGTGGCTAACCACTCGCAATGAGAAGCTGAATAAAGCCATGAATGATTTCACCCATTTTAATCAGGCCGGAGAGGCCCACATGGTCGATGTGGGCAGCAAGGATGTCACCTCGCGTGTTGCTGTTGCAGAGGGGCGCATACGTATGGAGCCTGAGACCCTGGCCCGGATTGAGCAGGGCAATCACAAAAAAGGTGATGTTCTGGGTATTGCCCGGGTTGCCGGGATTATGGCCAGCAAACGCACGGCGGATCTGGTGCCGCTCTGTCACCCTCTGGCGCTCACCCATGTTGAGATCGAGCTGACCCCGGAGACGGAAAATGCCGCTGTCCATTGCCGCACTGTAGTCGAAACCCGTGGGCAGACAGGGGTGGAGATGGAGGCGCTGTGTGCCACCCAGGTGGCACTGCTGACCATCTATGACATGTGCAAGGCGGTTGATCGTGGCATGACCATTGAGCAGGTTCAACTGCTGGAAAAATCGGGCGGGAAGTCGGGTCATTGGACTCGCCCCGAATAACAGCCAGTCCAAAATATGAATCCCTATTACCACCGCGCCACATTCCTGATTAGTGCTGCACAGATCTCGCAAACCCCACCGGATGAGGGCTACGAGGTGGCCTTTGCAGGCCGCTCCAATGCGGGCAAATCGAGTGCGATTAATACGCTGTGCCAGCAGAAATCGCTGGCGCGCACCAGTAAAACACCGGGCCGTACCCGTCTGCTGAACTTCTTTGAACTGGACGAGGAGCGACGGCTGGTTGATCTGCCGGGTTATGGCTATGCCAAGGTGGCGGAGTCGGTAAAAAATCAGTGGCAGCAATCACTGGCGCAATATATGGAGCAGCGACAGTGCCTGAAGGGTTTGATTCTGCTGATGGATTGTCGCCACCCCATGCCTGATTTTGACCGGCAGATGCTGGATTGGAATGTGCATAATGGCTTCCCTACGCATATTCTGCTGACCAAGTCGGATAAGCTGAAAAAAGGGCCGGCCAATAGTGCGCTGCTCAAGATGCGGCGAGAGATTGCCCATTATGGTGATACAGTGAGCGTTCAGCTCTTCTCTTAGCTGAAACGTCAGGGTATTGACGAGGTGCATCGCGTGCTGGATGGGTGGTTTGAATTGGCGCATTGATTTCAACCTGAAATTCTCAGTTGAATTTGGTTTTACACGTTATCTACCATTCGCAGAAATAGTCGGAAACGGGGCTAAAGCCCCCTCCGCAAAAAAAATCCCGACGAAATTGGGGTATCGTCGGGATCAAATATACCCTGACTTGAGGAAGCAGGATAGGGGCCTATAAGGGAGGGGAGACCCCGCGTCGCATGACGCTTGTAAAGTAGGACTGGGTGTTGCTGAATAAGTTCAAATCCCATTAAAAAATTTTAATGCGCCTCATCCCAATTGTCGCCAATGCCCACGTCAACCACCAAAGGAACAGCAAGCTCAGCGGCTGATTCCATGGCACTGCGGATCTCATTCACAGCACTCTCCAGCTGATCCTCTCTCACCTCAAATACCAGCTCATCGTGCACCTGCATGATCATGCGCACGGCAGGTTTTGTGGTGTAGATCCACTCATCCACCCTCAGCATGGCGCGTTTGATAATATCAGCGGCGGTGCCCTGCATGGGGGCGTTGATGGCGGTGCGTTCTGCTGCGGCACGGCGCATGCCATTGCGGGAGTTGATCTCCGGTAGGTAGAGGCGGCGCCCAAATACAGTCTCTACGTATCCCTGCTCTTTGGCCTCGTTGCGGATGCGATCCATAAAGGCCTGCACACCGGGATAGCGCTCAAAATAGAGATCGACATAGGATTGTGCCGCCTTGCGTTCAATCCCCAGCTGCTTGGCCAGTCCAAAGGCGGACATGCCATAGATCAGACCAAAATTGATCGCCTTGGCGGAGCGGCGTTGCTCCGTGCTGACCTGATCCGGTTCCAGCCCAAAGACCTCAGCGGCAGTGGCACGGTGGACATCCTGACCCGCAGTAAAGGCGTGTAGTAGCCCTTCATCCTCTGAAAGATGGGCCATGATGCGCAGTTCGATCTGGGAGTAATCGGCAGCCACCATGCGGTAGCCCGCCTCTGGGATAAAGGCTTGGCGGATGCGTCGCCCCTCCTCATTACGCACCGGAATATTTTGCAGATTGGGATCAGATGACGAGAGCCGCCCGGTAGCGGTCACTGCCTGATGATAGGAGGTGTGCACTCGCTCGGTTCTGGCATCGACCTGCAGTGGCAGCTTGTCGGTGTAGGTGGATTTGAGCTTGCTCAGCCCGCGATGTTCCAGTAGCAGGCGGGGCAGTTCGTGCTCTTCGGCCAGCTCCTGTAGCACTGACTCTGCGGTGGAGGGTGCCCCTTTTTTTGTCTTGGCAATGACGGGGAGGTTGAGTTGATTGAAGAAGATCTCGCCAATCTGCTTGGGGGAAGCCAGATTAAAGGGCTGGCCAGCCAACCCATAAGCCGCCTGCTCCAGCTCATGCATACGTGTGGCCAGCTGTTGGCTGTGCTGCCTGAGCATGGCGGTGTCGATCCGTACCCCGGTGCGTTCGATGCGGGAGAGTACCGGCACCAGCGGCATCTCAATCTGTTGGAACAACTCGGCCAGTGACGGCTCATCGGCAATGGTTGGCCATATTTTGTGGTGCAGCCGCAGGGTGATGTCGGCATCCTCTGCGGCATAGGGGACAGCCTGTTCCAGCGCCACCTGATTGAAGGTGATCTGTTTGGCCCCTTTGCCTGCCACATCCTCAAATTTGATGGTGTCCAGCCCCAGGTATTTTTTGGCCAGGGAGTCCATGTCGTGGCGGGTGGCGGTGCTGTCGGCCACATAAGATTCCAGCATGGTGTCATAGGCGATGCCCCGCAGCTCAATACCGTGGTTGGCCAGTACGCTCATGTCGTACTTCAGGTTCTGCCCGACCTTGAGTTGCTTAGGGTTTTCCAGCAGTGGGCGCATCTGCTCCAGTACGGCGTCACGGTTCAGCTGTGCCGGTGCGCCGGGGTAGTTGTGGGTCAGCGGGAGATAGGCTGCTTTACCCGGTGTGATCGCAAAGGATAGCCCCACAATCTCGGCCTGCATGTAGTTGAGGCTGGTGGTCTCGGTGTCGAAGGCGAACAGTTCGGCCTGTTCCAGCTTTGTCATCCAGCGGTCAAAATCGGCCTGTGTGAGGATGACCTCATAGTCTGTCTCGATGATGCGCTCTTCGGTGACGGGTTCATCGCGCTCATCGAGCGTGGCCAGCAGACGGCTGGATTAGATGCGGCTGTAGAGCTCCTGCAGTTTCTGGGTATCAGGCGTGGAGGGCTTTAGCTCTGTCGGCCCCTGATCCAATGCCACATCGCAGCGGATGGTGGTCAGTGCACGAGAGAGGGGCAGCTGTTTCAGGCTGTCACGCAGGTACTCTCCCACCTTGCCTTTGATCTCATCGGCATGAGCTATGACACCGTCCAGTGAGTCGTAGCTGGTCAACCACTTTACCGCAGTCTTGGGGCCGCATTTGTGCACGCCGGGGATGTTATCCACGCTATCGCCCATCAGTGCGAGATAGTCCACGATACGTTCGGGTGGCACGCCAAATTTTGCAATGACCCCTTCCCGATCCAGCTTGCTGTCGCTCATGGTGTTGATCAGTGTGACCCGGTCATTGACCAGCTGTGCCAGATCCTTATCCCCGGTGGAGATGATGGTGGTGATGCCCTGTGCCGTGGCCTGGGTGGCCAGGGTGCCGATCACATCATCGGCCTCAACACCAGGGATGACCAGCATGGGCAGCCCCATCGCCTGGATGATTTTATGCAGCGGTTCAATCTGCACCCGCAGATCGTCAGGCATGGGTGGTCGGTTGGCCTTGTATTGATCGTAGAGCTGGTTACGGAAACTGCCGCCCTTGGCATCAAATACCACGGCGATGTGTGCGGGCCGGTACTCTTCGATCAACTTGCGCAGCATATTGATGACACCGATCACGGCACCCGTGGGTTCGCCTCGGGAGTTGGTCAGCGGCGGCAGGGCATGGAAGGCGCGGAACAGGTATGAGGAACCGTCAACCAGAACAAGAAGCTTGTCTTTGTCCATGAGGGAGCGATTAATGCCCACCGTAGGTACATTGGTAAACGGTATAGCTTTGCTCGCCGCCCACTGGGTCGCCATTGGGTGATGCGGTATCGCCTCGCATCTTGGCCGCGCTATTGCGAGCCATGATCTCCAGCTCTTCCAGAATGGTCTTTTTGTCGCGCTCAAAGAAGAAAATCTTGTCCAGTACCGAGACGGTTGTTGTGCCAATCACCTTGCAGTGGGTGGCGCTTTCTGCGGTCATTAATCTCACCTGATCAGCTTGGGGTGAGAGTTTTACCAGGGAGCAGCCAGAGGCTGTCAGGGTGATGGCTGTTATGAGAAAGATGCGCTTTTTCATTGTGTGTTCCTTTGAGGGTTAGGATTATTTTAACGCAAAAAAACCGGCCTGCATGTGCGAGAGCCAAAATAGCTCTGCCGCCTTGAAACCAGCCTCTTTCAGTAGTGCCAGGTGTGCATCAATGGTGATGGGAAAGCATGAGGTGCCGAGGTGCTCGATATATTCACGTGCCTCACCTTCGGTTCGACCCTGTGAGATTTGATAGCTGATCCAGCGTTTCAGTCCGACCTCGTTACCTTGTGGGGTATTTGGTTGGATGGTCTCCAGCGTGATGTAGACGCCGCCATCGGCCAGTGCCTCATGACACCGTCGGGTGGCCTGCAGGCGATCTTCCTCTGTGAAGTAGTGGTGCGCCAGTGCGGCGGTAATCACCTGGGGAGCGGGGAAGCCGGTTAGATCCAGCGCCTCACTGCCGATAGCGCCCACAATCATCAGCTGATGCTGCGGGATGCGCGCCAGATTCATGCGTGCCTGCATTAGCATCTCCGGTGAGGGGTCGGCCAGCAGATAACGTGTGGAGCGAAATGTCTGATGGGCCTCCTGGATCATATTGCCGGTGCCGCAGCCGGTATCCAGCCAGTTTTTCACCTCTGTCTGGGTGTGTTTAACGATATCCACCGCCTCATAATAGAAGTTCTGGAAATAGGGGGTGGTCTGGCGCAGGTTGTTGTTATATTCCGCGGCACTTACCGGGATGGTGTTGTCGATCATGGATGCGTCTGCCCCAATAGAGTCTGTCAGGAGTGGGTTGAATGAGGGATATTCTAACCTTCAGACTCTGCTAATGGCAGCATTGGAGTGATCTGATTATCCTAAAAAGAGCAGTTGAAACCTACTGCGGCCAGCTCATGCACTGAATCTGCGAATCTTTCTTGCTGCATTTCCACTCACCGTAGGGGTGGCTACGCCTTCGCGCAAATTAAGCAAGAAAGATCCACATCTTCAGCACCTTAGTTGCCCTCGCTACGGTTTCAACTGCTCTTTTTAGGATTATGGGGTGGCGGGTTTTATACGATCTCCCAGTGGTGAATCTGCCGGCCCTGCGCCAAATGCCTCAGCCGGATTCAATCTGCTCGATGCTTCCTGTTGTGGCCAAGGCCACCGATTACTGTGATAGCTGAGAGCAGTAGCCAGATAGCCGGAGGGAGGGGGGTCTGAAGAAGCACAGCGCCAAGAGGCTCTGAATAGCTGATCTCGAGTGGAGCAGCAGTGTCCATCCGATCAATAACACCTCCTGTCAGATCTCTAGCATCCATCGAGCCAAAAACGCCTGCTGTTATAGTAACGCCTGCTGTTAGGTTCCTGGCATCTATTTCCAATAGAGGATTTGGTATGGAAAATTCCAATTCGCCATCTGGCTGGATAGTAGTATAAGCACCACCAAAGAGATGCATATCCGGGTTTCCATTCGGATTATTGATGTAATGAATCTGCTCACCCGCCAGGGTGATGGTCTGGCCATAGACTTTTCCACCGAGGGTAACTACGCCTGGGGTGTAGAGGTGCAGTGGGCCGGAGCCGGTGTTCAAGGCGCCATAGATGTTGATATCCCCGGTCGCCAGCAGGTAGATCTCACCCTCCCACGAGCTTCTGTCGAAAGAGATGAGAACCTGTTCGGCAATGTCGATGGTGGTGAAGTGAAATATGCCGTTGTCATCCGGTGTGACCAGCATGGAAGAGTCTGGCGCAAAGGCGCCGTCCAGGCCATTGGACTGCATCAAGGCGGCATAAGCCTGGGGAACAGGTAGCGCAGTTAAGATGACGCAGGTGAAGAACAGGTGAGCAACGCTTCTCATTTTCCTTGATCCTTATGTTGAGTTTCCTGATGGGCGGAGTGGATAGCTATTCCTTAATCCGTGACTGTTTCCCGGCCGCCATTTCTGATTTTGCTGATTATATGTCCTGCCACTGCAAAAAACATGTTTTTCTCCGGGTTAAACGGGAGGCAGTCTCAGGCACGATGATAGGGGTGATTCCTAAGCAGGCTCCACGCCCGGTAGAGCTGTTCGGCCACCACGACCCGCACCAGCGGGTGGGGCATCGTCAATGCCGACAGTGACCAGCGCCCGTCGGCTCGTTGCAGGCAGGCATCGGCCAGCCCTTCCGGGCCACCGACCAGCAGCGCAAGGTCACGCCCATCGGCCATCCATGCTGACATCTTCCCTGAGAGCTGTTCGGTATCCCAGCTCTTGCCCTTTACATCCAGCGCCAGCACCTGGCACCCTTTGGGGATGGCCGCCAGTATGCGCTCGCCCTCATCCCGCAGGGCGCGGACAATGTCGGCCCGCTTGCCGCGTCGGCCGGGGGCGATCTCAATCAGCCGGAGGGCGCACTCCGCAGGCATGCGTTTGGCGTATTCGCCATACCCCTCCTGAACCCAGCGGGGCATGCGCTGGCCGACACAGATAAAATGGATATTCATGGAGTACTGTTATTTTAACTGAATCCCATCAGATTACGCCTCACCATCCCTGCGCATCATCAGGCTGCGCAGTTCGCGCATGGCCACGGATAGCATCGCCAGGTCACGGCTACTGCTGGCTCGAATATCTGCCAGCAGCTGCCGGCAATGGTTGACCGCAATGGCATTCTGTTCCAGCCAATAGCTCACCCGCCCCTTGGCGCCACGGATGTGGCTGGTCTGCTCCAGTGCTGACTGGGTCAGCGCCCGCAGCTCCATGTAGAGATCGTAACGCAGTGCCATGCGCGCCTTGCGTTGCCAGTAGTTGGCGCGTGGCAGCTCCTGTATCTGGTCGCGCAACCAGAAGAGTTCCAGTGCAAAACCAAGTTTAAAGTAGACATCCGTTGTCTCTTTGGTATCCACCTCCAGCGCTGATGTAATCTCAAGCAGATTTAGGGTTGGGTAGGCTGCCTCAAGGGATGCCACTTGGCGGGCCAGCTCTTTTGGCACGCCGGCCTTGCAATATTGGCGTACCATTCTCTGGAATAGCCCACGCGCCTCGCCTTCCAATATCCTGGGGATGCGTTCGATCACCTGAGTGGCACCTGTACGGTACAGATCAATGGTGGCAGCAATATCCAGTGGGTGACGCCGATTGCGCAGTAGCCAGAGTGTGGAGTGGTCATGCAGCCGCCGGATCTCTACCAGCATGTCGAGCCGTACCTGGGCAGAGACCTGATTGTCCAGTGCTTCGATCTCTTCCCACAGTTTGCGTACCTGAAAGATCTCCCGTGCGGCGGTGTAGGCCCGGGCAATCTCGGCGGCATGCTCCCCTGTCTCATCCTGCATGCGCAGAATAAAGGTGCTGCCCATGCGGTTAACCAGGCTGTTAGTGATCTGGGTGGCGATGATCTCCCGCTTTAGCGGGTGCTGCTGCATATATTCGGTATAGTGCTCCTGCATGGGACTGGGGAAATATTTGATCAGTTCTGCGGCCAGGTAGCTGTCTTCACAGATGTCGGAGGCACATAGCTCCTCGAACAGCTTTATTTTGCTGTAGGCCAACAATACCGCAAGTTCAGGCCGGCTCAGACCTTCGCCCGCCTTCTCCTGTTCTGCCAGGCTGTTGTCATCCGGCAGGTATTCCAGCTTGCGTTTCAGGCGGCCCTCTTTCTCCAGCGTTTGAATTAGCCGGATATGTTCAAAAGGCATCAGATCGGCCTGGATGGCTCCCATGCTCAGTGTCTGGGTCTGCAGGTAGTTGTGTTGCAGTACCAATGTGGCGACCTCGTCGGTCATCTGCACCAATAGCTGGTTGCGCTGTTTGAGGGTCATATCCCCGGCGCGTACTACCTGATTGAGCAGGATCTTGATGTTGACCTCATGATCCGAGCAGTCCACGCCGCCTGAGTTGTCGATAAAGTCGGCATTGATCAGGCCACCCTGGTGGGCATACTCCACCCTTGCCAGCTGTGTCAGCCCCAGATTGCCACCCTCGCCCACAATACTGCAGCGCAATTCGCTGGCATCCACCCGTAGTGAATCATTGATGCGGTCGCCGACATCGGCGTGATGCTCTTTGCTGGCTTTGATATAGGTGCCAATTCCACCGTTCCACAGCAGATCCACTGGCGCCTTGAGTATCACCTGGATCAGTTCGTTGGGGGTGAGGTGATCTGTATCTATTCCCAGTGTGGCCTGCGCCTCGGCACTGAGGTGGATGGATTTGGCGCTACGGGAGTAGACCCCCCCGCCTGCGGATATCAGTGATTTATCATAATCTGACCAGGCTGATCGTGGCAGCTGGAATAGTCGTTCACGCTCCTGAAAAGAGCGCTTGGCATCGGGGTTTGGATCAATAAAGATATGCTGATGGTTAAAGGCGGCCACCAGCTTGATATGCTGTGATAGCAGCATGCCATTGCCGAAGACATCGCCGGCCATATCACCGATGCCAACCACGGTGATATCCTGATTCTGGCAGTCGATGCCGCGCTCACCAAACAGGCGCTTGACCGACTCCCAGCCGCCCCGGGCGGTAATGCCCATCTTTTTGTGGTCATAACCCGAGGAGCCGCCCGAGGCAAAGCCATCCCCCAGCCAGAAGCCGTACTCTTGCGCCACCCCATTGGCGATATCCGAGAAGGTGGCTGTACCCTTGTCGGCGGCGACCACCAGGTAGGTATCATCCTCATCGTAACGCACTACTCTGGGCGGGATGACCACTTCGCCATCCACCAGGTTGTCGGTGAGATCCAGCATGCCGCAGATGAAGGTGCGGTAACAGCGTATTACCTCTTCCTGGATGACATCCCGGTTTTTGCTGTTCGGCAGGCGCTTGGGTACAAAACCACCCTTGGCCCCGACGGGGACGATGACTGCATTCTTTACCATCTGTGCCTTCATCAGACCCAGTATCTCGGTACGGAAATCCTCCCGCCGGTCTGACCAGCGCAGACCGCCACGGGCAACCGGCCCGCCGCGCAGATGCACACCTTCTACGGTGGGAGAGTAGACAAAGATCTCAAACATGGGTCTGGGCAGGGGGAGATCCGGCACCCTGGAGGGATCCAGTTTGAAAGAGAGGTAGGGTTTGGACTCTCCATTCTCATCCAGCTGGAAATAGTTGGTACGCAACATCGCTTGGATAACAGCCAGATAACGACGCAGGATGCGGTCCTGATCCAGATTGGATACGGCATCAAATGCTGTTTCAATGCGTTTAGTCAGCTTCTCGACCGTTTTGGCCACATCATGACGGGGATCAGGATCAAAGCGGGCAAGAAACAGGCTGGCCAGCAGACCTGCAATATGCGGATTTTGGGCCAGGGTATTGGTCATATAGCTCTGACTGAAAGGTGCCTGGGTCTGGAGCAGATATTTGCAGATGGCTCGCAGCATCACTACCGGTCGCCACGCCAGGCTGGCAGCCAGTACCAGACGGTTGAAACCATCATTTTCAATCTCGCCGGAACAGATACGGGCGAAGGCATTTTGGAAGTTCTCTTTGACCGCCAGTACCTCCACTTCAATGCTCTGGCTGGCCATCATGTCAAAATCCAGAATCCAGTAGGGGGTGTCACTGGCTGATTCGATGGTATAGGGTCTGGCTCCCAGCACCCGCAAGCCCATCCGCTCTAGCATCGGCAGGACATCTGACAGCGCCATGGGACGGCAACGGCCATAGACCTTGAAGCGCAGTAGATCGTCACCTCCCTCTATCGGGCGATAGAGATAGGTGCCCAGTTGAGCATCCCCGCCGATCCCTTCCAGATGCTGGATATCCAGCACGGCTGCCCGTGGCGTAAAATCATCCTTATAGGCTGCCGGAAAGGCCTGGGCATATTTATAGGCCAGCTGTAGCCCCTGGCCTTCGCCATAATGCTCCCGCAAGGCAATATGCAGCTCATCTGTCCATGACAGCATGGCCTCTGCCAAATGGGCCTCCAGTTCCGAGCTGTCATATTCCGGAATCTCATCTGGCTGGGTATGCACAATAAAGTGTACCCGGGCAAATATTGAGGTGGAGAATTGCACATCAAACTCGGCGCTCTGGCCGTTCAGCGCCTGCAGCAGAATATCCTGGATCTGCAGTCGCAGCTCGGTGTTGTAATGGTCTCTCGGAACATAGACAAAGGCGCTGATAAAACGGCCAAATGGGTCGCGGCGCAGAAACAGGCTCAACCGATGTCGCTCCTGCACCTGTAGAATGCCAACCGCAATATCCAGTAGCTCCTCCTCGCTGATCTGAAACATCTCATCCCGTGGAAAGGTGGTCAGGATATGTTGCATGGCTTTGCCGCCATGGCTATTGTGCCGCAGCTTGGCCTGTTCCATGACGTGCGCCACCTTACGCCGCAGGATGGGGATCTCGGTCAACAGGGTGTTATAGACGGTGGAGCCATAGAGTCCAACGAAGCGCCACTCACCGATAACGTCACCCTTTTCATCAAACCGTTTAATGCCGAGATAATCCAGATGTGCCGGGCGATGTATAGGTGAGAGCGCGGTGGATTTGGTGATGAGCAGCAGGTTGCGGGTGCGTGCCTTGCGGCGCATGGGTGACGGGATATGGGCAAAGCTTTGTGAGACGTGATCGGCCTGGGTGCCACGGAAGATGCCCAGCCCCGACCCTTCAACCACGCGTAACATATCCTGTCCATCTTCATCTATCAGGTCGTAGGCCCGAAACCCGATAAAGGTGAAGTGGTTGTTCTCCAGCCAGCGTAAAAAGGCCAGCACCTCACTCTTCTCTTCATCGGGTACAGGTAGCTGCTGTGCCTCCAGTAGCGCAGTGATTTCATTGATCCGGGTGCGCAGTGGCTGCCAATCATCCACCACCAAACGGACATCATTCAGGGTGTGTTCAAACCCGGCATGCAGTGCGGCCAGCTCCTCAGGTTCGGTCTGACGGTCAACCTCGAAACGCATGACCGCCTCAGTGACATAACCCTCTCCTTTGGCATCGGGTGGAGCAACTGCCACAATGTGTCCTGCACTGTTGCGCTGTACTTTTATTACCGGATGCAGGGTGACATGGATGGTGATTCCCTGCTGGACTAGATACATATTCAGTGAGTCAACCAAAAATGGCATATCATTGGTGATCACCTCGATGACAGTATGCGGGGACTGCCAGCTGTGCTCTTCATAGACCGGGTTATAGACACGGATAAGTACGGCATCAGGTTTGCGGTGCCCCAGCAGATGCCAATGACTCAGCAGGCTGCCATAGAGATCCTCAAGCGAGACATCCAGCACATCCTCTGTCGTGCAGTGCGCATAATAGAGCTTGGCAAAATTGATGACGGGTTCTATCCCATGCTGTGGAAGGCGTTCCCGAAGCAGTCCAACAAGACGCTTAATAACGGCCTCTTTTTCTCGCAGATGTGCTGTTGTCATAGATTCCTCTTTGCCACCAAAATTAACTTTTTGCTATCAAAGTATAGTATTTCTCCGGGTGATATCTATAAAAATAGATGCCGTCTATGGAGCTAATGGGAGTCATTCTGTGTAAGCAAGAACTTATCACTGAGCTAAGCGAAAATGTAGCAGCTTGAAAATAAATATAGTCAGTACCCAGATGCCTGCCACTATGATTAGCAGATAGAGTATAGGCCAGCCAATGGTGTCATCAATCAATTCATATAGACGCTCTTTGAGTGTTATATGTTCTATTGTAGAAACCTTCCTACCTTGACTTACTGTAGTAGTTTGTTCGTGATAACGCTATATTTGATAGGTGGTTTCTGGCGATGTATGGCCATTGTCATAGTGATTTACTGGCGTGTTTTCCATAACAAAATCGCCCATACCAAAGAGTGAAAAGTGTCGGGTTCCTGAATCATCCTGCCAAGGCTCTGTGATGGATAGCAGTTGTTCAGCTTGCTCCTGATTCAGCGTTAATTTGAGTAGGTTTTTCACTAAGCCTAATGAGTCTCCTGGGTAAGATCTGTTTCCCTGGCGATCTCTCTGACTTTGATTCAACTCGTCTCCTGCACTGTTTACATAGAGCTGAAGTGCATTCTCAAGCGTTATTGATGCAGTGTTACTATAGGTATCCTCATAATTGCTATATAGATGCTCATTATACGGGGCTGCATCATCGTGCTGATCCAGTTGGTTTGTGCTCTGCCAGCTACGCCACTCACCTATTGGATTGGCTGGTCTGTTGCTGTGCTGTTCGAACGGTATATTTGAGGGGAGGGTGTCAGCAGAATTGGAAGCCCGTAACAACTCTCTATCAATGTAGTCAGAGACTAATGTCTCTGTGTATGAAGTGCTCTGTTTTGTTGGTAGCAAATCAATATGCTGCTTCTGCAGGGGTGAAATATCCAGCGGGGTTGCCAAAGCAGTGTTAACCAGACAACTTTGCACTATCAGTCCAATATAAAGCCCGATTTTGGCTACAGTATGCATCATCTGGTATCTATGCTTACGGGCAGACGAAAGATGTTTTCGTGTGTCCTGAAAACTCTTTTTCTTATTAAAAACCATCAAACTATACATTATTGCCTTGCAGGGGTACTACAGGCGGTAAAGTGAGATAACATACGGCCAGCCGAACTGTCCATCAGAGGAGATAACAATGAAAAAGCGGCATATTGTAGCAGCCATCTTTGCTGGACTCTGCTTGAGCAGTCTGGCACAGGCTGAGTACATCATCAAATTTTCTCACGTTGTCTCACCTCACACCCCCAAAGGGCAGGCCGCACAGTTCTTTGCTGACCAGGTCAATGAGCGGCTGGCCGGTAGGGTCAGGGTTGAGGTGTTTCCCAATTCACAGCTCTATAATGATAACAAGGTCATGGAGGCGATGCGTCTGTCAAAAGGGAAGACCGGCATTATTGCTGCACCCAGCCTCTCCAAATTTGTAAAATTCTCCCGCCAGTTGCAGATCTTTGATCTTCCTTTTCTGTTTGATGATATCAATGATGTGCACCAGCTGGTGGACTCCCCTCTGATGCAGACCATGACCAATCCGTTGGAGCGCAAAGGTCTCAAGGCACTGGGGGTCTGGGATAATGGGATGAAGGTCTTTTCAATCAAAGGTGACAGGCCGTTGCGCAATACACCAGCGGATTTCAAGGGCAAAAAATTTCGTATTCAAAGCTCAAATGTGCATGCCGCCATGATCAAATCGCTGGGCGGCATACCGCAGAAACTTCCATTCAAAGAGGTCTACACGGCACTGGGGCAGGGTGTGGTCGACGGTCAGGAGAATGCCTGGTCCAATCTCTATTCCAAAAAGTTTTTTGAGGTGCAGGACTGGATTACGGTGTCCGGCCACTCCTACCTGGGGTATCTGCTGGTGGTCAGTGCAGGTTTCTGGAACAGGCTGCCCGCTGATATCCGTGCTGAGCTTGAGGTTATAATCAAAGAGTCCACTCAAAAAGCGCGCCAATATGCAGCCGAGGCAGATGCAGGCGATCGAAAAAGGATCGCCATGGCAGGCAAGGCCAGGATCATAGAGTTAACAGCAGAAGAGCGGGAGAGCTGGCGTGCGGCTACCCGAAAAGTTGAGAAAGAGTTTGAAAAACAAATTGGTAAATCATTGTTAAAACAGGTTCACCAACTGCTGGGCCATTAAGCAATAGTGCTGTATAGATAACCAGTTATCTCACCCCTTATGTTTGAACGTATCATCACCTGTTTTGAGCAGGTTGTCATCACCGCCGGGTTTGCCATAGCAACGCTGCTGCTGTTTGCCAATGTGGTTGCCCGTTATATTTTTGATACAGGTTTTCCCTGGGTTTTGGAGGCCGTGCAGTATCTGTTTGCCTGGGTGGTTTTGGTGGGCGCCGCCCATGGTATCAAAGAGGGTGTGCACCTTGGTATAGATGTTCTGACCAGTAGATTTTCAGTGCCGATCCAGCGCTGGCTTGGTCTACTCAGTCTGCTGGTCTGTCTTGGTTTTTCCATACCTGTATTGATCCTTTCCATTGAATATACATACAGGATTTGGGAGTGGGGTGACCTCAGTCTTGATCTGCAGATCCCGCAGTGGATTCCTTACCTTGCCATCCCGGTTGGCATGAGCCTGATGACGCTGCGTCTGCTGCAGGTCGGCCTCAGAATCTGGCGTGGTGAGCTGTTGCATGTGGGTCGCAGCGAGCAGCAATCAGTGACGATGGATGAGATGCCATGAGTGCTGCACTTCTGTTTGGCGGGCTGATTCTGCTATTGTTGCTAGGCGTTCCCATCGCCATCAGCCTGGGGTTTTCCAGTCTCGCCTTCATTACGCTGGCCACTGAAGATCCAGCCACCATCGTTGCGCAAAAGCTGTTTGATACGATGGAGCACACCACGCTGCTGGCCATCCCTTTCTTTGTGCTCTCATCCCACTTTTTGACTACCGGCGGTGTCTCTGAGCGGCTGGTAGAGTTCGCCAAGGCCCTGGTAGGGTGGATGCACGGTGGACTGGCCATGGCAGGTATTGTCTCCTGCATGTTCTTTGCTGCCATATCCGGCTCATCGCCAGCTACTGTGGTCGCCATCGGCTCTATCCTGATCCCCGGCATGGTCAAGGCGGGTTATGATAAGGGCTTTGCCGTGGGCACCATTGCCACGGCAGGCAGTCTGGGCATTCTGATCCCCCCTTCAATCCCCATGATCGTCTATGCCGATGCGGTGGAGGAGTCCGTGGGCAAGCTGTTTATTGCGGGTATCCTGCCGGGTCTGATGATGGGCGGTTTTCTGCTGGGTGTGACCTGGCTCTATGCCAAAAAGAGCGGCATGCCGCGTGAGCCATGGCACGGTTTTAGCCATCTGGCGTATGCCTTTGGCCGCGCCTTCTGGGGGCTGTTGCTGATCTTTATTGTGGTGGGTGGCATCTATGGCGGCGTATTTACCCCTACTGAGGCGGCTGCGGTTGCTGCCGTCTACTCTGCCGCTATCGCCCTTTTTGTGCACAGGGATATGGGGGTCAAAGAGATTCCCAAAGTGATGCTTGATTCAGCCAAGATGACCACCATGCTGATGTTCATCATCGCCTGCGCTATGATCTTTGCCCACGCCCTCACTGAGCAGCGCATACCCCAGGAGCTGGCGCAGGCTGTCGTCGATAAGCAGCTCGAACCCTGGTCGTTCCTGCTGATGGTCAATGTCATCCTCTGGTTTGCCGGTGACTTCATGGAGCCTTCCGCCATCCTGCTGATACTGGCGCCGCTGTTTCATCCCATTGCCATCTCGCTCGGCATCGATCCCATCCATCTCGGCATCATTATGACGACCAACATGGAGGTTGGCATGATCACCCCGCCGGTTGGCCTCAACCTCTATGTTGCTGCAGGAATCTCCGGCATGAGCCTGGGGGCGGTCACAAAGGCCGCCCTGCCCTGGATGCTGGTGCTGATCGTTGCCCTGCTGGTTATCACCTACATTCCTTGGCTGAGTCTGTTTCTTGTTGGGGTTATGTTTTAGTCTACAACAGGGCTTTCATTGCGGAAAAACCGGGGGTTTTGCGGAGGCTGCTGAAGCAGTGTTGCGCTTCAATGTAGTCACGCTTCAGATAGACCAGCCACTGCTTGATCCGCATGCCAATATGTCTGTCCTTAACCTCGCCCTCCATTGATCAGCCCATCTGCAGCAACAGGGGGCGGATCTCATTCCACCCCATCGGCTCATAGTCGATACCCTGTTGCTGGCATTTGATCTGCCTTGCCAGATCGGGTCTTGCAACAGCGCCCCGGCCAATCATGACATCATCACAGCCACTGATCTGACGGCAGCGCAGATAGTCTTCAACACTGTTGATATCACCATTGGCCACGACGGGAATATCTGTACTTTCATTGATGTGCGCCAACCACTCCCAACGTGCTGGTGATTTGTATCCATCGGCTTGGGTGCGCGCATGTACGGTAATGGCATCAGCCCCTGCGGCTTGCACGGCAAGTGCGTTATCCACTGCGAGATCTGTATTTTCATAACCCAATCGCAGTTTGGCAGTAACAGGGATATGGGCTGCAACAGCACAACGAACGGTCTTTATAATAGCGTAAAGCTGCGTCGGGTCTTTTAGCAAAACCGCCCAGCCAGACTTGCGGTTGACCAAGCGTGAAGGGCAGCCAAAATTGATATCAATGCCGGGCGCGCCCAAGCCAACCGCCTTGTCGGCATTGGTGGCCACTGTTTCGGGATGACTGCCCAGCAGTTGAACCACCACGGGTGTGCCTGCCGGGGTTAATCCAGCACTATTTAACTCAGGTGAGATACGGTGAAAAACCTTTGTTGGGAGCGGCTGGTCTGTGATGCGGACAAACTCGGATACACAACTGTGATATCCGCCAATTGCAGTCAGAATATCACGCATACGATGATCAACCACTCCCTCCATTGGAGCCAGCATAATCTTCATCAGTAATAAACCAACCTGATCAACATGGCATCAGGATCTGGGCTTGATGGCAGCCTGTTCAGGCCGCCTTGATGGCCTGCTCAAAGCAGTCACCACGCCAAAGGCAGCATGCCTGGCTACATGCCTGCTGACGTGCCGAGGCAAAGCAGTCAAAATTGCCTTCATGTAACTGGATGGATTTGATCAGGCCAGCCTTGGTGCGCTTCAGTGGTTTGACGCCCTGAGCCTTGGCTATGATACGAATCTCTTTCATGTTCATACTGTTTTTCCTTAATCCGTGTGTAGGCGATATTGGCCCTCACTGACAGGGCGGTTCATCGCAAAAAAACCGGTAATTCTCCGTGAGTAGGCCCACTGATGTCAAGCATAAGTTTTATACCTCAACCGTTGTCCACTCACCGGGCTGTAATGTGCCTAATGGCCATTCACCAATCTGTACGCGCACTAATCGGAGTGTGGGGTAACCGATAGCTGCAGTCATGCGACGAACCTGACGATTGCGGCCTTCGCATATCCTGATCTCCAGCCATTGGGTTGGTATGTTTGCACGGAAACGTACAGGGGGATCGCGTGGCCACAGATCCGGCGGATCAATCAGCTTTGCCTTTGCTGGCCGGGTTAAGCCATCTTTTAATGTCAGGCCCCGGCGAAGCAGATCCAGATCTTACTCTTCCGGGATACGCTCAACCTGAACCCAATAGCGCTTCCAGGTTTTAAAACGGGGATTGCTGAGCCTGTGCTGTAGCTTTCCATCATCCGTCAGCAACAACAGCCCCTCACTATCACGGTCCAGCCGGCCTGCCGGGTAGACATTTTTAATGGGGATATAGCTTGCCAAAGTGGGGCGTTGCCCATGATCGGTAAACTGGGTCAGAACACCACAGGGTTTATTGAACAGGATTAATTGTGACATAAAAATCACAATAGGTGAGATTTGCGCTTAAAATCAAGCTATTAATCTAGGATAAAACATCCAGGTTAAATTCCAGGCAAAACAAAACCCCCGCTCAAAGTCCCTGCAGCGGGGGTTTTAGGTTCCATCCAAACTGAGCAATCCTTATGCTTGGGAAATCGATCCATTATATTGCATTCCCATTCAGTACTATGCACTCCCTGCAATTCTTCATTCCCTGATAATTGCAATTAATAACTGATGTTCCCTTGACCGACATTGGAATTCTGACAGCTTATTTCAATTTAAACAGGGCACAAATCCACCTTTATTTGTAGGATTTTTCCTATCTTTATCTGAACGGTAGTTGGTGCTTAAACAGACAATGGGGGGGTATAAGAGAGGCTTAATTGGCTTATTTAATCGTCTCCTTTACCAATGATGATCCCATCTCCTGCAACGGGCCAAGTGGATTCCTTTTTAACCTGGTTTCATTCAGCATGGGATTGCCACTCCATAGCTTATAGACCACTTTGCTATCAACCAATAGAATCAAGGCACGAAAGCGCCATCCAGTCTTCTGTTCCTGACGCTTAATCACAAAAAGATCCAACCAAAAGTTGCCTACCCGCTTTTTACGAATATCCTCTACCTCCACATTGTAGGCTTGGCAGGATTCCCGTGCCTTTATGCATATATTGACCCCTTCATGGTAGTACTCATTCCGATCCAGCTCATAATTGAATAGCTTGCGAACATCCAAATAGCTGAGAATGGCGATATTAGGGGTATGATGAGGATCAAAACCAAGTTGTGCCAGCTCATCTGCTGTAGTCTGACTTATAATGATTTTATCAAAAGAGGCTTTGGCCTCATTAAATGATTTCCATGGGGATTTTTTCATCTCCTTGCCGCTGGGAAGCAGACTTGAACATCCAGCAAGTGACCAGATAAAAATAAGGACAGCACTCATCCTGTACATTTTTTTATAATTTATCATGACTTAATTCTGGCATATTATTTATACAAAGATAGCCGCGCTTGAGCTTCCAGAACATCTGATGACTATCACGATCAGCACAGATAGCAAAAACCGTTTTCCATGGCGGAAGGGGAACCGATATGAGCTTCTGCTGGATGGTCATCATTTTTTTCCAGAAATACTGTCCGCACTCAAATCAGCAACGCACTTTATTATTATTGAACTCTATCTGGTGAAGTCGGGTGAGGTGGCCAACCGGTTTATATCAGCCCTGTTGCAGGCTGCTCAAAGAGATGTGCAAATATTTCTTCTGCTGGATGATTATGGCACCCAGGGACTCAAAGAGGATGACCGCAACAGGCTCAGGCATCAACAGATCCAGATTATCTATTACAATCCATTGGGTTCTCACAGCACACTGCGAAATCTCTATAAAATCCTATGGCGCAAAACAGGTTATGACCTGCATCGTGATCACCGTAAATTAATATTGATTGATGGCGCAGTTGCCTTCGTTGGTGGGCTTGGTCTTACCGATGAATTTGACCCGCTACACAAGCCTGAAAGATGCTGGCGGGAAAATGTAGTCAAAATTGAAGGCCCTGTTATCACTGATTGGTATTGCCTGTTTAAGCAGTCATGGGACCAGTATGCGACAACACCACTCTCGCTTCCCATGCCTCACCCGCCTGTATTGCAGTGTGGAGGTTTTGCTCGCGTTGCCTACAGTCAGGGCAGGGGAGCCAACAAGATCAAGCGAGAACTGCTAAAGCGCACTACTCATGCTGAACACCGAATATGGCTCTGTACAGCCTACTTTCTACCTTCATGGCGCTTCCGGCAGAAATTGCGGAGAGCTGCACGCAAGGGCATTGATGTACGGCTGTTACTGCCAGGGCCACACACTGACCACACCTCGGTTCGACATGCTGGGCGTCGTCACTATTACCGACTGCTCCGTAGTGGTGTGCAGATTTTTGAGTATCAACCGCGTGTTCTTCATGCCAAAACATTGGTCTGTGATAATTGGATCTCCCTAGGCTCCAATAACTTCGATCAGTGGGGACTCACCTGGAATCAGGAAGCCAATCTTGAAGTGGAGGATCAGGTGTTTACAGAGACTATTGAGCAGATGTTCACACAGGATTTCGCCCAAAGCAGAGAGATTACATTAGCAGAGTGGCATCAGCGCACCTGGTACCAACGGTTAGCTGAACAGACCTGGGGCAAGGTTGACCAATGGGTCAATAAGATCACCAATCGCATACGCCGGTACCGCTAGAGATTATCCTAGATTAATCAGTTGGGCAGCCTGTAGAGTGGTTCTGACTGTTTGGCTACCCAAACAGCGGGCACAAGTGGCGCAGCAAAAAAAGGAGCTAATGACCACACTCCTTTCGGTTGCGAATGAGTGTGACAAATAGTCGGTAGGAAACCCTTGTATTGGTTTCCAGCGGTTATAAGTCGTTGATTTTATTGGTCGGTCGATAACTGCTCCTGCGTAATCGACACTTCCAACATCCATGTTGGTCGGAGTGAGAGGATTCGAACCTCCGGCCCCTGCCTCCCGAAGGCAGTGCTCTACCAGGCTGAGCTACACTCCGATTTAGCTTGAGCGTTTGACAGATAGGTCTACCAATGAGGTTAGGGCATCCCGATAAGGGGAAGCTGGCAGAACCCCAAGTGCCGCTTTGGCTCTGTCGGCCTCGCACTCTGCAATTTTAGCCGTATACTCTATGGCATCGGTTGATTTGATGGCCTCTGTCACGGCATCTATCTGTTCCAGTCCGCCATGCTCAATAGCAGATTGGATATTTTTTTTCTGTTCTGCGGTGCCTTTTTCCATGGCTCGAATCAGTGGCAGTGTGGGTTTACCTTCGGCCAGATCGTCGCCGACATTTTTGCCCATCTCTTCGCTGGAGGAGCTGTAGTCCATGACATCGTCAATCAGCTGAAAGGCGGTGCCGAGGTGGCGGCCATAATCGGCCATGGCAGCTTCCTCTTCAGCTGTTCCATCGACCAGCACGGCACCCAGTTTTGCCCCGGCCTCAAAGAGGGTGGCGGTCTTACGGTAGATGACCTTCATGTACTCTTCTTCGGTCGTCTCCGGGTTGTTACAGTTGAGTAGCTGCAGCACCTCGCCCTCAGCAATCTGATTGGAGGCGTGGGAGAGGATATCCAGTACACGCATGATGCCAACATCGACCATCATCTCAAATGAGCGGGAGTAGAGGAAGTCACCCGACAGTACGCTGGCAGAGTTGCCCCAGAGTGCGTTGGCGGTATCCTTATTGCGGCGTTTGTCTGATGCGTCCACTACATCGTCATGTAGCAGCGTGGCGGTGTGGATAAATTCGACCACAGCGGCAAGATCAATGTGTTTGTCCCCTTTATAGCCGAAGGCGCGTGCGGCCAGCAGCACGATCAGGGGGCGCATGCGCTTGCCACCGCTGTAGACGATATGGGCACCGATCTGATTGATCAGTACAACGTCTGATTTCAGTCGTGTGAGAATGACTTTGTCGACTGCAGTCAGGTCGTCTGCAATTAATTCGCGGATGGCAGCAATATCCATGGAGGCTCTGTATCTAAGGTTAATGAAGTAAAAATGCACTCGCATGCTAGGAGTGCGCTATTGCTGTGTCAAGTATGAATGTAACAAGAGCATATTAAGGCATGGATTTTGATTGACCTGGCCGCAAGGGGTATGTAAAATCCCGCCTCTTTCGTCGGCTACTTTCATTTTGAGCCGGCACAATAGATTTTCTACGGAGATTGGGTATGTATGCCGTAATTCAAACCGGTGGCAAGCAGTACCGGGTTTCCCAAGGCGATACCGTTAAGGTTGAGAAGCTTGGGGCCGATGAGGGCGCCAGCGTGGAGCTGGACAAGGTGCTGATGCTTGCCGACGGTGAAGAGGTAACGATTGGGACGCCTTACGTGGAGGGTGGCAAGGTAACGGCTACCGTTAAATCCCACGGTCGGGGTAAAAAAGTAAAGATCATCAAGTTTCGTCGACGCAAGCACCACATGAAGCGTCAGGGTCACCGTCAATGGTACACCGAGCTTGAGATTACCGGAATCAGTGCAAGCTAAGGGGTTATACCATGGCACATAAGAAAGCAGGCGGTAGTACACGTAACGGCCGCGATTCAGAGTCAAAACGCCTTGGCGTAAAGGTTTATGGCGGCGAGAGCATCAAAGCCGGCGCCATTATCATTCGGCAGCGCGGCACCCGATTTCACTACGGTGAGAATGTAGGTATCGGAAAGGATCACACACTGTTTGCCAAGGCAGACGGAAAGGTGCTGTTTCAGGTCAAAGGCCCTAACAACCGCAAGTACGTCAGTGTAGTCACTGATTGATCAGGCTTCCGGTTTTTAGGATCAAAGAAAGCCTCGTCAATCGACGGGGCTTTTTTTATTCGGCGCTTCCCTGCGCCTCTCCCCTTTGGGGCTGACGTGAAAATCTGTTCCGGACAGATTATTATTCCCAATTCACTACTAGAAATTATATCCAATGAAATTCGTTGATGAAGCAACTATCCGAGTTGACGCCGGTGACGGTGGCAATGGCTGTGTCAGCTTTCGCCGTGAGAAGTATATTCCCAAAGGCGGGCCGGATGGCGGAGATGGTGGAAACGGCGGAGATGTCTTTCTGGTGGCTGATTCTGGATTGAATACGCTGGTTGATTTTCGCCATCACCGTACCCATCATGCAGAGCGTGGACAGAATGGCATGAGCCGTAACTGTACGGGTCGCGCGGGTGAAGATATTTATGTGCGTGTTCCAGTGGGCACGCGGGTTTGGGACAGGGAGACCGAAGAGGAGATTGGAGAACTTTTAGAGCATGGCCAGGAGCTGCTGGTTGCCAAGGGTGGATTTCATGGGATTGGCAATACGCGCTTTAAAAGCAGCACCAACCGTGCCCCCAGGCAGGCTACAAAAGGCACCCTGGGTGAGCGGCGTCAGCTGCATCTGGAGTTGATCCTGCTGGCGGATGTGGGTCTGCTGGGTATGCCGAATGCGGGTAAATCCAGCCTGATTCGCAAGGTCTCCCATGCACGGCCCAAGGTGGCTGATTACCCTTTTACCACGCTCTACCCCAATCTTGGGGTGGTGCGTGTAAGCACCGATCATAGCTTTGTAATTGCAGATATCCCCGGTGTTATTGAAGGTGCGGCAGAAGGTGCCGGGCTGGGCATCCAGTTTCTGAAACACCTCTCCCGTACCCGTCTGCTGCTGCATCTGGTGGATATGATGCCGGTTGATGAGTCGGCTGATCCAGCTGAGGATGTGCGCCGCATTATCAATGAGGTGGAGCAGTTTGGTGGTGATCTGGCGCAGCGTGAGCGCTGGCTGGTATTGAATAAAAAGGATCTGCTGGATGAGGAAGAGTTCGAGCAGCGACGACAACAGTTGCTGGAATCGCTTGGCTGGGATGGCCCTGTCTTTGCCATATCGGCATTGGATGGTGATGGCACCCAGGAGTTGGTCTACGCGTTGATGGACTATCTTGATGCGCTCAAGGCGGCTGAGAATGCTGAGCCTGAGGATGAAGATGAGCCATGGGATCCAACAAAATAGAGATGCTTTAGAGTAGATGGTGTATTGAGATGACCTCCCGAGAGCAAATTCCCTCGAATAGACGATGGGTCGTCAAGATCGGCAGCGCGCTGTTGACTGGCGATGGTAAGGGGTTGGATCGACAGGCGCTGGCATCCTGGGTTGAGCAGATGGCTGACTGGGTTGCACAAGGGCGCGAGCTGGTTCTGGTCTCATCCGGTGCGGTGGCAGAGGGTATGAGTCGCATGGGGTGGAGTCAGCGGCCAGACACTATTCATGGCCTGCAAGCGGCAGCGGCAATTGGCCAAATGGGGCTGGTGCAGGCCTATGAAACCTGTTTTCAAAAACATGGATTGCACACGGCGCAGGTGTTGTTGACGCATGATGATCTTACCAATCGACGGCGCTACCTCAATGCGCGCAGTACCCTTCGGGCATTGCTGGAGCTTGGCGTGGTTCCTGTGGTGAATGAGAATGATACGGTGGCCAATGATGAGCTGCGCTTTGGCGATAATGACACCCTGGCAGCGATGGTGGCCAATCTGATTGAAGCCGATCTGCTGTTGCTGCTGACTGATCAAGAGGGGCTCTTTGATAGTGATCCTCGTTCCAATCCAGATGCAAAGTTGATCAGCGAGAGTCAAGTGGATAACCCGGAGCTGGATAAGTTTGCCGGTGGCTCCTGCACCGGGCTGGGTCGAGGTGGCATGGTGACCAAGCTGCGTGCGGCGCGGTTGGCTGCCCGCTCTGGCACGGCAACTATTATTGCTCCGGGTGCGGGTGAACGTGTCTTGACCCGTATTGCAGCGGGTGAAGATATGGGCACACTCTTGGTGTCAAATCAGGAGCCAGAGGCGGCGAGAAAACGCTGGCTGGCGGGTCATCTGCAGGTGCGGGGCAGGTTGACCCTGGATGCCGGGGCGGTAAAGGTGCTGCGTAGCTCTGGTCGAAGCCTGCTGGCTGTTGGTGTCAAAGCGGTTGATGGCGGCTTTGTTCGGGGTGAGGTGGTCTCTTGTGTAGATGAGCAGGGTAGGGAGGTGGCGCGTGGGTTGGTAAACTATAACGCCCAAGAGGCCCGGCGCATTATGGGGCAGTCCAGTAGCGCTATCCAGGAGATATTAGGCTATGTGGATGAAGATGAGTTGATCAACCGGGATAACCTGGTTCTGGTCTGAGCCTGGAATTGCAGGCAATAAAAAACCGGCAGCTGCCGGTTTTTTAAATGCTGCTTAGTGTACGTGCTTACAGAGCTTTGACCCGTATATTCAAGCGACTCTTAAAGCGTGCAGCCTTATTCTTGTGGATCAGGCCATTGTTGGCTGAGCGATCAATCACAGGAACAGCCTCGTTGTAGGCTGCCTGCGCGTCCTCTTTGTTGCCGGATTCGACAGCGGCGAGAACTCTCTTGATGTAGGTGCGCATCATGCTGCGACGGCCTGCGTTATGTTGACGGTGCGTTTCCGCCTGACGGGCGCGCTTGCGTGCTTGTGCTGTATTAGCCAACTTCGGTCTCCTAGAAATATGCCGAGGTGAAAGGCCGGGTATTTTGCTGAAACCCACGCTGTTTGTCAAATAAATATTGGTGTTGCTATTTGAGCGGTTCAGGGGGTGAAATCGGACAATGATTTCATCACTTAATG
Source organism: Gammaproteobacteria bacterium (assembly GCA_024275295.1). GTDB lineage: Bacteria > Pseudomonadota > Gammaproteobacteria > Chromatiales > Chromatiaceae > WFXD01. Next base: position 43,612 of record JAJRZI010000110.1, read on the forward strand.
GTTCGAGCACCGTATAATCGGGTTCTCTTTTTCTATCGTTATTGAGGGAAGACTACTGGCCTCACTGATCAAGTCAATCGCAACCGTTGGCAGCAATACCCTGCTGTCACGTATTCTGGGGCTGGTGCGCGATCTGGTGTTTGCGCATATCTTTGGCGCCAGTGCCAGTACGGATGCCTTCTTTGTCGCTTTCAAGATTCCCAACTTTATGCGACGCCTGTTTGCGGAGGGGGCATTCTCTGTCGCCTTTGTGCCGGTGTTGTCGGAGTACCGGGCAAAGCGCAGCTTTGAGGAACTGAAGGCCTTTGTGGATCGGATGGCAGGCACTCTGGGGGCTGGCTTGCTCGGTGTGACACTGCTGGGGGTGGTTGGTGCGCCGGTGTTGGTCACTATTTTTGCCCCGGGTTTTGTCGCCAAGGGGGAGGCGTTTGACCTGGCGGTCGATATGTTACGGCTGACCTTTCCCTATCTTTTCTTCATCTCACTGGTGGCCTTTGCGGGCGGCATCCTCAATGCCCATAACCGCTTTGGTGTGCCTGCTTTTACCCCGGTGTTGCTGAATATCTCGATGATCAGTTGCGCCCTGTGGCTCTCCCCACAGATGGACACCCCCATCATGGCGCTGGCCTGGGGTGTGTTGATTGCGGGTGCTATCCAGTTTGTCTTCCAGATACCGTTTCTAAATAAATTGCGTCTACTGCCCAGGCCGCAGATTGCACCCAGCGATGAGGGGGTGCGTCGGGTGGGGAAATTGATGGTGCCAGCCCTGTTTGGTGTCTCGGTTGGGCAGATCAATCTGTTGCTGGATACGTTGATTGCTTCGCTGTTGACTGCAGGTAGCATCTCCTGGCTCTACTACTCTGACCGGCTGATGGAATTCCCGCTGGGTATTCTGGGTGTGGCCCTGGGGACAGTGATTCTGCCCAGTCTGTCGCGCAAGCATGCGCAGGACTCCCCGGAGGATTTTTCCAAAACCATTGATTGGGCGCTCCGTTGGGTGTTGCTGTTGGGGCTGCCTGCCGGGGTGGGGCTATTGGTATTGGCTGGCCCGATGAATGCAACGCTTTGGTATTCACAGGCATTCACTGCTCATGATGTGGAGATGGCCACCCGCAGCCTGATGGCCTACTCGCTGGGGCTGATCGGCTTTATTCTGGTCAAGGTGCTGGCTCCCGGATTTTATGCCCGGCAGGATACCAAAACTCCGGTGCGGATTGCGATCATTGCCATGGTCTCCAATATGGCGCTGAATATCATGCTGGTGTTCCCGCTGGCGCATGCTGGATTGGCGCTGGCGACAACGCTCTCTGCCTATCTCAACGCCTTTCTGCTGTTCCGTGCGCTACGAAAAGAGGAGATCTATCGGCCGGCTCAGGGTTGGCTGATGCTGATTCTGCGAGGGGTATCGGGTTGTGCAGTGATGGCCGGAGTGCTGCTCTGGGGGACAGGTGATATCGAGCTGTGGCTATCCCTGACAACAGGGGAGAGGGTTTTACGACTTGCTTCCTGGATTGGTATAGGCGGTGCGGCCTATTTTGCGGTGCTGTTTCTGCTGGGTATTCGTCCACGGCATTTTCGTAGCGCGTAGTGAAGGATCTGAGTGAGCTGGATTTTGAGTTATGATGCCTGAAATCTTTTTTAATGAAAAAATCCGGATAAAATGCTGCCTTATCAAAATCATCCTGTAATCGACCAAACTATCCCTGAGCATCTGGGCATTCTGCTGGTTAATCTGGGCACGCCCGATTCGCCCACAGAGGAGGATGTGCGCCGCTATCTGGCCGAGTTTCTGAGTGACCCCCGCGTGGTTGAGACCCCCCGCTGGCTGTGGTGGTTTATCCTGAACGGCATTATTTTGCGTACGCGACCCAAGCGTTCAGCTGAGGCCTATGCCTCGGTCTGGACGGATGAGGGGTCGCCGTTGATGCGGGTCTCGCAACATCAGGCAGAGGCGCTGCAGCAGCAGCTGGATGGCTGTATGGATCTGCCGGTCAAGGTGGCGCTGGCGATGCGTTATGGCAATCCATCCATTGCAGCCGGGTTGAATCAACTGCGTCAGGCTAATGCCAACCGGGTGCTGGTATTGCCGCTCTATCCGCAGTACTCCGCTGCAACGACAGCTTCGATCTTTGATGCGGTGACTGCTGAGCTGCAGCATTGGCGGCGTATTCCAGAGCTAAGGTTTATCAACCGCTACCAGGATCACCCGACCTATATTCGTGCCTTGGCCGATTCAGTACTTGCGGCCTGGGAGCATGAAGAGCAGCCTGAACGGCTGCTGATGTCATTCCACGGTATTCCTCAGGACTATGCCGATGGCGGTGATCCCTATCCAGAGGAGTGCCGCACCACGGCCTCTCTATTGGCGGCAGAGTTGGGTCTGGCAGATGATCGTTGGGCCATCAGCTTTCAATCCCGCATGGGGCGCAAGGCGTGGATAAAGCCCTATACCGACAAGACGCTAAAAGCGTGGGGAAAGGAGGGAGTGAAGCGTGTGCATGTCATCTGCCCTGGCTTTGCTGCGGATTGTCTGGAGACGTTGGAGGAGATTGCGGTTGAGAATCGTGACTATTTTATCAAGGCTGGAGGGCAGTCGTATCACTATATCCCTGCACTCAATGAATCGGCGGGTCATATCAAGGTTATGACTGAGCTGGTACAGCAGCATGCCTGGTGAAAAATACAGCTCAGGAGTGTGCATGAAATAACCAGGAAAACCGGAATTATCACGCTATACTTGATGAGAACTGAAGGGAAGCACCAAATGAGGTGCTGTCTTTTTATTTAGTAAGGGATGGTCATATTTACCGCTACTAAAGGATTTATCAATGAACGGCGATTTAACGCATGAGCGTGAAAAATTAATTCAACTGCGTGATGCGCGCTGCAGGCAGATACCTGACAGAATTGGCGCTATTCTCTCTTTGTGGTCAGAGTTAACAGTTTATCCATGGACTCATGATAAGGCCCAACAGCTGCTTCAGTTATCCCATGGCTTGATTGGCATGAGTGACTCCGTTGGGGTATCGGCTGTATGTCAGTTGGCAAAGGAACTTGATATACAGCTGCAAAAAATAGTGGATCAGAGTACTTCACCCAGTACGCAGCAACGAAAAGAGTTGATGCAACTGGTGACAGCGCTGCAACGCATATCAAAAAATAGCGATTCAATAAATTCCGGTTCCGGTCTGTATGATGCAACGTATCAGGCAGGGTTGCTTATCTACATCGTAGAGAATAATGAACGGTTAGCTCGGATAATCGCTGCTGAAATAGAGCATGCAGGCTATAAAACAGAGCGGTTTGCTGATATTCAGACGTTTAAAGCGGCTTATATTTCTGCAAAAAAACCAGCAGCTATCGTTATAGCAATGATGTTTCCTGAGTGTGAAGATGCAGGTGCCCAGGCGATAGATAATCTAAGACGGGATTATGCTTCAACAGTACCTGTAATTTTTATCTCGGAGCGTAGTGATATTGAAGCACGATTATCAGCACTTCGATCGGGTGCTATGCACTATTTGATCAAGCCATTTAATGTCAATAGGCTGATAAGGCTTCTGGATGAAGCTACGTTACGCTCACCACTGAAGCCCTATCGAGTGTTGCTTGTGGATGATGATCGTGGCTTGATTGGGTTTCATTCGGCTCTTCTTGAAGAGGCAGGCATGGTGACATCTGCGCTTTCAGATCCATTGCAGACGCTTGAGAGGATCAAGGAATTTAACCCGGATGTTATTGTTCTGGATATCTATATGCCAGGCTGCTCAGGGATTGAGCTGGCTATGATACTTAATGATGATGAGTGCTTTGTAGAAGTGCCTATACTGTTTCTATCCCTGGAAAACAGCCATAAGCAGCAGCTGGCCGCCCTGAGCATTGGTGGCGATGATTTTCTATGTAAACCTGTTGATCCACCAGACTTTATAAAGACAGTCAAGATACGCGCCAGAAAAGGCCGGCGTATTCGAGAGCTGCATGGTGATTTACGTCATGCGTTAAAAGCTATGCGCTGTGATCATCCCGGGATTACAGGTGAAAGCGAGTGGGTGTAACGGTGTGTTCATGCGGATACTGCAAAAGAGTTGGAGTCTGAATTGATGAGTGATTTAAAGCGAATATTGTATGTTGATGATGAGCCTTCAGTTAGCCAGGTGGCTATTCTGGTGCTGCAGAAGATAGGTGGCTTTGAGGTGTTGGCCTGTACATCTGGCCAGGAAGCGTTGGATCAGGCTGAAGCTTTTCAGCCTGATCTGCTGTTGCTGGATGTCATGATGCCAGAGATGGATGGCCCAGCTACTTTGAAAAAGCTACGGGCGCTACCGGTGGCTGCTGATGTGCCGGTAATATTTATGACCGGGCAGACACGTTCCGAAGAGGTGGTTGCACTCAAGGCGCTGGGGGCGATTGATGTGATTGCCAAGCCGTTTGATCCGACAAGACTGCCGGATCAGGTGCGTTCTGCCTGGCAGGAAGGAACCGGCTAATCAGCAAAACGCATTGAAAGGTCTATGGCTTGCAGATCTTTGGTCAATGCGCCGACAGAGATGTCGTCGATACCTGTCTCAGCGATGGCGCGGATGGTTTTCAGATTGATGCCGCCCGAGGCTTCCAGTCGTGCCCGTCCCTGATTGAATGCAACGGCTTTACGCAGCTGATCCGGGGTGAAGTTATCCAGCAGAATGCGTTGCACACCGGCGGTCAGTGCCTGCGCCAGCTCATCCATGTTCTCCACCTCTACCTCAATCTCCAGATCAGGGGCATTGGCCCGGGCAGCCTCCACTGCTGCGTGGATGGAACTCGCGGCCATGATGTGATTCTCTTTGATGAGAATGGCATCATAGAGCCCAATGCGGTGGTTAAAACAGCCGCCGCAGGTTACGGCATATTTTTGCTGAAGCCGCATGCCGGGTAGTGTTTTGCGTGTATCCAGAATGTGTACGCCGGTTCCCGCTACTGCATCTGCGTAACCTTTAGCCCGTGTTGCGGTTCCAGAGAGGGTTTGCAGATAGTTCAGTGCTGTTCGTTCACCGGTGAGTATGGCGCGGGTGTTGCCGGTGAGGGTGCACAGGAGTTGGTCGGGCTGTAGGGTGTCGCCATCGGCTGCCTGCCATTTGATCGCAATGTTGGCGTCGAGTTGGTGAAATACCTCGTTAAACCAGGCAGAGCCAGAGAGTACGGCCTGCTCCCGGGATATGACCTGAGCGGTCGTCGTGGCGTCGGGTGGGATCAGCGCAGCCGTCTGGTCGCCTGAACCAATGTCCTCTGCCAGGGCATTGGCTATCTGTGCTTGAATGATCGATGCAGGTGGCAGCATCGGTTGCTCCTCGTTAATTCTATTGGATGTGGGCGGGTGCTGGTGAAGTCCATCGGGTTTTGCATAAAAAACGGCACCGTTCGGCGCCGTTTTCAGAGTCTTTTTACCAGGTTAGTAACGCCCGTGCTGTTTGGTGATGTAGTTGTTCATCTCGACATACTGTTGATTCATCTTGGTCAGCAGCTTATGCACCACGCGGATGATGGTCTGCATCAGCTTGTAAACCAGATGTGGATGGCTGTCGATGAGCGATTCAAGAGTATCCCGTGAGAGGCTGAGCACCCTTGATTTACCCATTGAGCGCAGTGATGCAGAGTGGACTGAGCCGTCGATAAATCCCATTTCGCCGGCAAAATCGCCATCTTTAAGTATGGCCAGCGTAACCCAATCACCGCCCTGAGTACCTCTGGTGACCTCAATCCTACCTTTGTCGATCATAAACAGGCGATTGTCTGTATGGCCTTCAGATATCAGGATGTCACTGTCAGACAGATTATGGACTTCAATAGCATCTGCCAGAACCTGACACTGCTCTTCGGTCAAACCCGCTGAGATGTCGGATCGCTTGATCGATTCCATATTGCTGCTGTCATTCATTTCTATATCACCTTATTGAGGTTGAGTAATCTTAAAGGTACTACCAGAATATCGCGGTGAGCAGCACCGCTGCAGGTAAATCAATTTGTGATTAAATTCTAGCTCGGATAGCGGTATATCTCCATGGTAAAGAGGCTATTTATTTGTGATTTTTTATCTTGCCCACAATATGCTGACTGATAAGATGTATATCAACTGTGGAGATATACTTTTGACTAAGCGCATGTTGTGAAGAAGCTGCTATTACATCTTGGTTCGTCATTGGTCGATAGCATTAAAGATCTGACCCCGATTATTGTCATTATTGCTTTTTTTCAGCTTGCAGTTTTGCGCCAGCCTATACCTGATCTGGCTGATATGTTGGTTGGGACAATGTTGGTGGTGCTGGGTCTGACTCTGTTTGTATATGGATTGAAGACCGGATTGTTCCCCATTGGTGAGACCATGGCGCATGGTTTTGCACGTAAGGGTAGCATCACCTGGCTGCTGCTGTTTGCATTTGCATTGGGGTTTGGCACAACAGTTGCCGAACCGGCGTTGATTGCGGTGGCTGATGAGGCGGCCAAGATTGCAGCAGCAGGCAACATGATCGAAAACACGCAGGTGGCAATCACAGATTATGCCGATGGCCTACGGCTGACCGTTGCCCTCTCGGTGGGGTTGGCGATCATGATTGGTGTGATGCGCATTATCAAAGGCTGGCCCATACACTTTCTTATCATGGGTGGCTATGCCGGGGTGGTTATTATGACCGGCTTTGCGCCACCTGAAATTATCGGTATTGCCTATGACTCGGGTGGCGTGACCACATCGACCATAACCGTGCCACTGGTTACGGCGCTGGGGGTTGGGCTCTCTACCAGCGTGCATGGCCGCAATCCCCTGACGGATGGCTTTGGACTGGTTGCCTTTGCATCATTAACACCCATGATCTTTGTCATGGGGTATGGGATGTTGCTGTGATTGCCGGGCTGCTCGGTTTTTTTGATGCGCTGATCGCCACGATCCATGATGTGCTGCCGATAGCAGCTATTATTTTTGGCTTTCAGTTGTTTGTGTTGCGACGTCGTATCCCCAATCTGCCACAGTTGTTGATCGGCTTTGTCTTTGTGATTATCGGGTTGGCGCTGTTTCTGCAGGGGCTGGAGCAGGCGCTGTTCCCGATAGGCAAGTTGATGGCGGAACAGCTTACTGCCCCGGCTTTTCTAGGTATTGATACTGCAGCAGGCCATTACACACCAGACTGGCACTACTATATCTGGGTCTATCTGTTTGCGGCGGCCATCGGGTTTTCGACCACGATTGCAGAGCCGTCACTCATTGCGGTCGCCATCATGGCCAACCAGGTCTCTGGTGGCACTGTGGGCATCCGTGGGTTGCGGGTGGCAGTTGCCATCGGGGTCTCGGTCGGGATCGCACTGGGCACCTACCGTATTGTAAGCGGCACACCACTGCACTACTACATCATTGCCGGTTATGTGGTGGTGATACTGCAGACGATGATCACCCCAAAATCTATTGTTGCGTTGGCCTATGACTCGGGTGGTGTCACCACATCCACGGTTACCGTGCCGCTGGTTACCGCGTTGGGGCTGGGGTTGGCATCCCATGTGCCAGGTCGAAATCCCTTGCTGGATGGGTTTGGCTTGATCGCCTTTGCCAGTCTGTTCCCTATCATGAGCGTCATGGCCTATGCGCAACTGAGTGAGTGGTATGCCCGCCGTATCAAAAGAGAACAATCCGACTCCTGGGAGGAGTAGTCATGCATTTCAAGCTTATTATTGCCCTTGTTGAAGATAGTAAAACCACTAAGGTTCTGGATGCTGCCCGTGAGGCGGGAGCAACGGGTTCAACCGTGATCAATCAGGCGCGCGGTGAAGGCATCCAGAAGTCCAAATCCTTTTTTGGCCTGAACCTTGAGAGTCAGCGTGATATGGCACTATTGCTGGTTGAAGAACATCTGAGTCGCAGCATACTGGAGACCATCGCTGAGGTGGGCCAGTTTGATAAGAAGCCAGGGACGGGTATTGCCTTTCAGATTGATGTGGAGGACGCCGTTGGTGTGAGTCACCAGATTCGGGCGCTTTCCCGTAAAGTGGAGGATGAGTTATGAGCAGACAAACCATTGTGCGTGTTCGGGATGTGATGAAAACCAACTTCAGAATGGTGGATGGCATGAGCACCGTGGCGCAGGCCCTGAACACCATGTTGGAGGTGGAAACCATGGCGCTGGTGGTGCAGAAACGAAATCTGGATGATGAATTTGGCATGGTGATGCTGTCAGATATTGCGCGTCAGGTGCTGGCTGAGGACAAGGCGCCAGAGCGGATCAACATCTACGAGATCATGTCGAAGCCGGTGATCGAGATAAAACCGGAGATGGATATCCGCTACTGTGCGCGGCTCTTCGGCCGCTTCAGAATCAGCCGGGCATTGGTGACGGAGAAGGGTGAGGCCATTGGTGTGGTCAGCTACACCGATATGGTGATAAAAGGGATGATCAATAAATAGAAAGCATGGAGATAACGGCGCAAGATGTTGTGGGTGGGGCGCGTCAGTGCCCTTCGCCCAACCATGATGAGCGGCCGCCGGGCAGGGATATCAACCTGCTGGTGATCCATAACATCAGTCTCCCGCCGGGCCAGTTTGGCGGCCCCTGGATTGATGATCTGTTCCTGAACCGGCTTGACCCGGATGCAGATCCCTACTTTCAAAATATCTGTAAATTGCGGGTTGCGGCGCATCTGCTGATCCGGCGTGATGGTGAACTGGTGCAGTATGTTCCGCTATCCAAACGGGCTTGGCATGCTGGCCCGTCGGCATTCCAGGGTTGTGACAGCTGTAATGACTTCTCTATTGGTATTGAATTGGAAGGGGCCGATGATCTGCCCTATGCTGATGTCCAATACCAGATGTTGGCTCAGGTGACGAATCAAATCATGCAGCGTTATCCCGCGATTACATCTGAGCGAATTGTTGGACACAGTGATATTGCCCCTGGGCGTAAGACAGATCCTGGCCCGGCTTTTGACTGGCCCTATTTTAGGGGTTGCTTGCATCAGGCTATTGATCTTTCGTGATTTGCCATCTTCTATCTCTTCGATAATAGGGCACCCCTGAATTATTTACCGTTCTGTTTGGATATCACTGACAGTCCCTTGTTTGCCTGGGTGCAAAAATGCTCAAAACCTGCCATGCAATCCTGGGTGATTTCACGTCCGCTGGGTGTGCGATCAGCATAGATGATACCGATGGACTTGTTATTGATGACAAGTGGGGAGATGAGAAAGTCGCCGCTGCCCAAGGCCTTTCGAATATCGGATGTGATGAGTGTGGCCAGGCTGTGCTGTGGGTCTGATTTGGCCCAGATGCACTCTTTTTTTGCCATGGTGTAGAGGAAGATGTTTGGACTGACCTTGCTCAGGGTAAATTGAAAGTTATCTGTAAAAGGGTTTTGCTGTGGCCCCAATGCATATTTGGCCTTCAGTGATTTGTGGTCGGGTGTCATCAGGGCGAACAGGGTGCGATCCATGCCGGTTCCCCGATAGATGCCCTCAAGCACCATCTCCAAAAGTCCACTGAAGGTTGGGTTTTCACTGATCAGTGCCTTGATATCTTTGAGGATGTTAAGCTGAAGTTTGGGGTCGGCAGTTGGAAAGGCGGGCTTTTCTGGCTCGACCTCCTTGACCAGTTGTACCTTGCTTTTAAGCTCGGGTGGGAGTGGGATGGCCTTGGCTGCATGTGATGCGCCATAGGTGCAGGCAATCATGGCTGCATCTTTAGCGCTTTCATGCAGCAGTTCGGCGATGGTTTCAACTGGCTGTCCAACCAGGGAGGCAATCCTTTCCGTCAGCAGCTGTACCTCATCACTTTCCCAGCCTCTGTCCGTTGCCTTGACTAGCTGGTTGCTAAGAATAATATTTTGAACCCTTGCACCTGCGGTGACACGGTTATCCAGTGCATCCTGTAGCATCTGCCCTAATCCCCACTCTTTTGAGAGGGATTTTGTCAGGCTGTGCAGTGGAAACCCGAGTATCTCCTGCTCGATCTGTTCGGGTGGGTCATTGGATGCCTTGAGTGCCCTGTCGAGCTTAGTGGTGGCTTCATTGTCACTACACCAAAAGGCCATATTTCCAATTTGCATGAGCAGTGCGGCAACAAAGACCTCTTCCGGCTCTTTGTCTCCTCGCTCTTTTGCGATGTTGCGCGCCTGTACCGCAGCGTGAATGGAGCGCCCCATCTCTTCGGTTAGCCGAGCCTGGTGCTCTTTTTTTACCAGGGTCTCAATCAACTTGATGGTGAGGCAGATGTTACACACGGCCTCCAGCCCTAACAGGATGATTGCCCGACTAACGGTGCTGATTGATTTTCCCTGAGGGTTGTAGAAGACTGTGTTGACTAGCTGCAGTATGCGGGCTGTCATTGTGGGATCTTGAAGAATAACCTGCGTCAGGTCAGATACTGTTGAGTTATCATCCTTCGATATATTGATCACAGTACGTGTTGTGCGCCCAAATACAGGCGTATCCTGTGATGTGATATTACTGACCCATTGCTGGAGTGCGATTTTTTCTTCTGTCACAATTTATATTTAAAGGTGGTACTGAATAGATGAATAAAGGCTTACCCTCTGAAACACAAGAGTATCTGAATCAGCTGCGGGAAGATATTGTATTTTCTGAAAAGTTGTGCGGCCACGATCTGAAATTTCATACCACCTGGGGGCTGTTTTCTCCCAAGGGTGTGGATGAGGGCAGTCGACTGCTGTTGGATCTGATGGAGATTAAAGAGGATGACGACAGCATAGATCTGGGTTGTGGCTACGGGCCACTGGGGCTGACCATGGCCAAGCTGGCACCCAAAGGAAAACATCTGCTGGTGGATAAGGATTTTGTAGCCATTGAGTACAGTCAAATGAATGCCCGACTGAACAGGCTGGATAATACGGAGGTATTTTTGAGCAATGGTTTTAATCAGGTTGGGGATAGACGTTTTGACCTGATTGTCTCTAACCTGCCGGCCAAGACAGGCAAGGAGCTCTACTATCTCTATTTTTATGATGCCTTGGCGCGCCTCAATCCCGGTGGGCGAATCTATGTGGTGACGATCTCAGGGCTGCGCAAGTTTGTGGGTCGGGCGTTTAAAGAGGTATTTGGGAACTATAAAAAGGTAAAGCAGGGGAAGGTGTACACAGTGGCTATGGCGGTTAAAACGTAGGAGTCAGGAGTCAGGAGTCAGGAGTCAGGAGTCAGGAGTCAGAAGTCAGGATCGGCTATGCTCTACTGAATACTCTGCTCATTTGTGACAGGGATGTTCATGTGTCGCTATACACTTTCTTGTTGTACTCGCACAGCTCTTCAATAATGCAGGAGCCACAGCGGGGCTTGCGAGCGATGCAGGTGTAGCGGCCATGTAGGATGAGCCAGTGATGGGCATCCATCAAAAATTCACTCGGCACCAGACGTAGCAGTCTTTTCTCTACCTCAAGTACGGTTTTCCCTGGGGCGATTCGGGTGCGGTTGGCAACCCGGAAGACATGGGTGTCAACGGCCATGGTGGGCTGTCCAAAGGCGGTATTGAGTATGACATTGGCTGTTTTGCGCCCAACTCCGGGCAGGGACTCCAGATCATCCCGGTTCTGTGGAACCTTGTTGTTGAATTTTGTATTCAGTATCCGGCATGTTTGGATGATATTTTTGGCCTTGCTGTTGAACAGGCCAATGGTTTTTATCTGTTCCTTTAACCCTGCCTCACCCAGTGCTAAAAATGCCTCTGGGGTGTTGGCCACAGGAAAGAGTCGGGCGGTCGCCTTGTTGACCCCTTTGTCAGTGGCTTGAGCAGAGAGGATGACGGCAATCAGTAGCTCAAAAGGTGTGCTGTAATCCAGCTCGGAGCGAGGTGCCGGATTATCAGACTGCAGACGTTGAAAGATGAGGGTGCGTTTTTCTCTGTTCATGAGTGGTGGTGGTTTGGGGGCAAGGTGATAGTATGTCTCGAAACGCTACATCAGAGAAATCATCTATGCTGGATCGAATACTAAAACTTGAATTGTGGTCCAATCAAGAGTTTCAGGCGGCAGTGATTCGCTTCTCCATCTGGCTGTTTGCGGCCAGTTTTATTGGTCTTGGTGGCGTATCGCACTACTATGAGGTGGTTGAAACTCACTACTATTGGTTGTTTGGCAGTTATTTTGTCATTTTTTGCGCCCTATTGGTCAGCATCATCTATCGTGCTGTTTGGGAGGCCAGGCGTTACTTCTCGGTGCTGGTCGATATTAGCGCCACCAGTTTTGCAATCTTTTTAACGGGCGAGGTTATCAGCCCCTTTTTCCTGCTCTACATCTGGATCTTTATCTCCCAGGGTACCCGATATGGCAAACGTCATCTCACTGCTGCCTCATTTCTCAGCGTCGTAGCATACGGCCTGCTGCTGACCTTGATGGATGGTTGGCATGAGTACACCTTTGAGGCCTTCTTTTTCATGCTCTCGCTATTGCTGCTCCCGCTCTACCAGCACTCATTACTGCAAAGATTGAGGGAGGCCCGGGCTGAAGCAGAGCGCTTGAACCAGGCCAAAAGTGAGTTTCTCTCAACCATGACGCATGAGTTGCGTACCCCCTTGAGTGGCATCACAGGGATGGCTGGCCTGTTGGAGGAGTCACAGTTAACCCCGGATCAAAGGGAATATGTCGCATCCATATTGAAGGCTTCCAACCACCTTGGTGCACTGGTTGACGATGTGCTGGATATGTCAAAGGTTGAATCAGGCAGGATAGAGCTGGAATCTGCCCCGGTTGAGCTGAGTACGCTTTTACTGGGTATCTGTTCCAGTCTGATGAATCAGGCGCGGGCTAAAAAACTGGAGCTGATTTGCCAGATAGACGAACAGGTGCCGAAGATGATTCAGGGTGATGAGCTGCGTCTGAGACAGATATTGTTCAATCTCATGGGTAATGCGATTAAGTTCACCCAAAAGGGTGAGGTTCTACTGCGAGCCAGACTGCTGGCTGCGGAGAGTGATACGGCTCATCCGCATCTGTATCTTGAGGTTATTGATACCGGGATCGGTATCCCGGAGCATGCGCTTGCCACCCTGTTTGATCGTTTCGCACAGGTGGATGCCTCGACCACCCGGCGTTTTGGGGGGACAGGGCTTGGAACCTCAATTGCGCAGCATCTGGCGCGTCTGATGGGGGGTGAGATCGGGGTGCGCAGTACGCTAAATAAAGGTAGCTGTTTTTGGGTCAAGTTACCTCTGTTGGGGCCTGGTGTGGAGGCGCAAAAACCGCAATATCCAAATCTACAGGGGTTGAGCGCTGTGGTATTCGAGCCTAATGCAACCAGCCTTGCGGTTATTGTCGATGCTTGTAAAGGCGTGGGTGTGCATTGCCAGTCTGCAAGAACAGTTAGTGGTTTGCAGGATGCCGTTAGGGCGACAAATCAACAGAATGCTCTGGATCTGGTGGTGATTGCTGATTCACCCCAAGGCCAGGATTTGGCAGAGATAGGTGCTCTTGTGTGTGGGCTTTCCCGGCAGGATCTGCCCATCGTCTATCTGGGCTACAGTTACCGTCAATCGCACTATGATATCCCAAAAGATGATGTGCTGATAAAGCCCTTCGTCCCTGAGCAGCTCTGGTCTCAGATAGATCAGGTTGTCTCTTTAAGTGGTTGTAAAGTGCCAGACAGGTCTGCACAGCAGGGCAGGTCTGCTGTGATGGATGAGGGTGCTATTCATATCCTGGTTGCAGAAGATAATGAGATTAATGCCAAGGTACTGGAGACAATCCTGGTTAATAATGGCTATCGGGTAACGCTGGCAAATGATGGGCAGGAGGCACTGGAGCTGACTGAACATAATAGCTACCAGATTGCATTTATTGACCTGCACATGCCACGCCTTGATGGCTTGGGTTTTATCCGGGCCTATCGTGCCAATGAGATGGATAGCGTACCCATGCCCGTGATTGCGCTATCGGTTACTGTATCAGATGAGATGAAGAGTGAATGCCTGGCGGCAGGTATGAATGCTGTTGCAACCAAACCCGTTATGGCTGCTGACCTGATCCGGCTTATCCAGCGTCATCTGCGTAAAGGTTAAATAATAAGTGAAATCCCTTGCGCCGACGGATAAGTGGCATTATCGTGTCGCCTGAGAGTCGGCCGGATGGTCGCCGCTTTTGCGAGCGGAGGAAAGTCCGGGCTCCATAGGGCAAGGTGCCAGGTAACGCCTGGAAGGCGCAAGCCTATGGAAAGTGCCACAGAAAATATACCGCCAGCTTCGGCTGGTAAGGGTGAAATGGTGCGGTAAGAGCGCACCGCGCCGGTGGCAACATCGGTGGCAGGGTAAACCCCACCTGGAGCAAGACCAAATAGGGGAGCAGGCAGCCTTGAGCTGTAACGTGTGGTCCGCACGGTTCCCGGGTAGGTTGCTTGAGGTGCATGGCGACATGCATCCTAGATGAATGACCATTCTTTGACAGAACCCGGCTTACAGGCCGGCTCTCACTTTTTTAGATTTAATCCCCCCTATTCTTATTTAATTGCCCCATGGGAATTAGAATCCCGCATCTTAATAAATTACATTAAGTTGACTTCATACCCGGCTGTTTTTCGTCATCTTATTTTTCTATTTCCGTAGTTGTGTATTCTTTTCTAAGTCCCTGTCTTTAAAGGAAGTTTTTCTCATTTCATCTTGACACTGTGGTATTAGGTGTCTAAAGTTGGTGAAAAGTGGAAATAAGTGGTTAAAAAGGGATAACTGTCTTTTGAGGAGAGAATCTTTTGTTCCGTGGTGTTAACAACATCAGCCTAGATGCCAAAGGTCGCATGGCTATTCCGACACGTTTTCGGGAATGCCTGCAGTCTTGCTGTGCGTCACAGTTGGTGATCACCGTGGATACAGACCGCTGCCTGCTCATCTACCCACTGCCGGAGTGGCAGGAGATTGAGCGCAAGCTGGTAAAGCTGCCCTCTTTTAATAAGGCTGCCCGCCGTCTGCAGCGCATGCTAATGGGTAATGCCACTGAGGTCGAGATGGATGGGCAGGGACGTATTTTAATACCCACACCACTGCGCAGTTATGCCGGGCTGGAAAAACGGGCAGTGATGATTGGCCAGGGGCATAAGTTTGAGTTGTGGGATGAGGCGGGTTGGAGCAGTCAGTTGGATGAGTGGCAGGAGACGGATTTGGAGCAGTTGGATCTTCCGACTGATCTGGAAACACTCTCAATCTGAGTCATGATGGCGGCTCAGGCTCATCAAACGGTACTGCTTCAGGAGGCAGTAGCGGCACTGAATATTACCGCATCAGGTTGCTATGTGGATGGCACCTTTGGGCGTGGCGGTCACAGCCAGCTGATTATGCAGGCACTGGGGCCAGAAGGGTGCTTGCTGGCGATTGATAAAGATCTGGCTGCGATTGAGTCAGGCCACCATCTTTTTGCAAATGACAGTCGTTTTCTTATTGAACAGGGTTCCTTTGCCATGCTGAGGCAGCTGACCGACCGGCATCATCTGACAGGCAAAGTGGATGGCCTGCTGCTTGATCTGGGTGTCTCATCCCCTCAGCTGGACAGTGCAGAGCGAGGCTTTAGCTTCATGCATGACGGCCCTTTGGATATGCGCATGGACACGACGAGTGGAATGAGTGCGGCAGAGTGGCTGACCCAAGCTGAAGAGCGTGAGATTGCCCAAGTGCTTAAAACCTATGGTGAAGAGCGTTTTGCCAAGCGCATTGCGCGTGCCATCGTAGCGGCCCGTCAAGAGGCTGCGATTGAAACCACAGGCCAGCTGGCGGCCATCATTGCGCAAGCCAATCCGGTAAAAGAGCCGGGTCGGAATCCAGCCACCCGAAGCTTTCAGGCGATCCGTATCTTCATCAATAGAGAGTTGGATGATCTGCGTGACTGCCTCGATCAGGTGCTGCAAGTGCTGGCACCCGGTGGACGGCTGGCTGTGATCAGCTTCCACTCCCTAGAAGACCGGATTGTAAAACGCTTCATGCGTGATCATGCCCGTGGTGATGATTTTCCTGCAGGCGTGCCGGTAACGCAGGATCAGCTACAGCCTCGCTTGAAATTGATGGGAAAGGCCATCCGCCCATCGGCATCTGAGATAGATCTAAACCCTCGGGCGAGAAGTGCGGTATTGCGTATTGCAGAGCGGCCATTATGAGATATGGGCAACCGCTGTTGATTGGCTTCCTACTGCTGGCTGTATTGGCTTCAGGCATAGGTGTGGTGTATGCCAAATATATCAGCCGAAAACATTTTGTAGCGCTGCAGGCGCTGCTAGCAGAGCGTGATGCCGCAGATGTGGAGTGGGGCAGATTGCAGCTGGAGCAGAGCACCTGGGGTACGCATGGCCGGGTGGAGCGTCTGGCCCGTAAGAGATTGGATATGCACATGCCGCGGGCGCATGAGGTTGTGATCATTACACCTTAAAACAATGGCAACCACGAAACGAAAAAAACGCGCAATCCAGGCGCAGCAGCAAACCACGCTTGAGCTACCAAGCTACATCGGTCGGCGTCGTACGCTGTTGGGTCTGCTCTAACTGGCATTGATTGTATTGGTGGCAAGAGCAGTGGATCAGCATGTGCTGGAGACCGATTTTCTGCAACATGAGGGCGAGCGTCGTCATCTGCGGGTTGTCGAGATACCGGCCCACCGGGGGATGATCACCGATCGTAATGGTGAGCCATTGGCAATGAGTACGCCGGTGGACTCTATCTGGGCCAACCCGAGGCTGCTCAAGCCTGATGGAGAGACATTGGCCCAGCTGGAGAAGATACTGGGGAAAAATCAGGATGAGCTGCGCCGCCTGTTGGCCCGCTATAGTGATCGGGCCTTCGTCTATTTGAAGCGACGGGCAAACCCTGATGTGGCAGCACAGATAATGGATCTGGCACAGGCACGTAAGCTCAGTGGCATTGGTCTGCAGCGTGAGTTTCGCCGCTACTATCCGGGCGGTGAGGTGTTTGCACATGTCATTGGTTTTACCAATGTGGATGATCAGGGTCAGGAGGGCATGGAGCTGGCTTATAACGACTGGTTGGTTGGTACGCCAGGGGCAAAAAGGGTGATACGGGATGGACACTCCCGGATCGTAAAGGATGTTGAGAGCATTCGTGTGCCGCATCCGGGAAAGACCCTGGTGCTGAGTCTGGATCGACGTTTGCAGTATCTGGCCTACCGGGAGCTGAAAGCGGCGGTGGTAAAAAACCGGGCCCGCTCAGGTTCGGCCGTGATCCTGGATATCCGTACCGGCGAGGTGCTGGCGATGGTCAATCAGCCCTCCTATAACCCCAACGGCTCCCGTGATGGTCGTGGCGGGGTGCTGAGAAACCGGGCGTTGATCGATGTCTTTGAACCCGGTTCAACCATGAAGCCCTTTGCGGTAACGACAGCGATGGAGCTGGGCAGAGTAACGCCATCCACGCTGATTGATACGGGGCCGGGCACCCTGCGTGTAGGGCGTTCACTGGTTAAAGATCACCGTAATTATGGTGTGCTGGATGTGGCGGGTGTGATCCGCAAATCCAGCAACGTGGGGGTCAGCAAGATTGCGCTGGATCTGCCGCAGGAGGAGCTTTGGAAAGCCTATTCCAAACTGGGTTTTGGTCAGACGACTGCCGCCAGCTTTCCGGGTGAATCTGCCGGTCAGCTTGCCCCCTATCGGCGCTGGGCAAAGATCGACCAGGCTACGCTCGCTTTTGGATACGGTATCTCTGTCACACCCCTTCAGCTGGCGCAGGCCTATAGTGTGTTGGCAGCGGATGGGGTCTTGCATCCTGTGTCACTGTTGCGCCAGGAGCAGGCGCCAGAGGGCAAGCGGGTGATGAGCAGGGCAACGGCTGTTGCCATGCGCAAGATGCTGGAGTCTGTTGTCTCTGCAGAGGGAACGGCGCCTGCTGCTGCGGTGGCGCGGTATCGGGTAGCAGGAAAGACGGGCACGGTGAAAAAATCGATTGCAGGAGGATATGCGCAGGATCGGTATCTGGCCGTATTTGCCGGATTGGCACCGGCCAGTGATCCCCGGTTGGCGATGGTCGTGATGTTGAATGAGCCGTCGGCAGGCAAGTTTTATGGTGGGCAGGTGGCTGCCCCGGTATTTTCGAAGATTATGGCGGGTGCACTGCGGCTGTTGAATATTGCACCTGATGCCTTGGAAACCCCAGGCGTGCGGCTTGCGGGTGGGATGGTACAACCATGATGGCCGCTCAATTGACCCATCGTCAGTGGTATCTGTCAACGCTGCTCTCCAACAGGGTGCGGGTGAAGCCGTCGCAGGATCCTGTGATCTCCAGCATCTCACTGGACAGTCGTACAGTGGTTCCGGGTGGCCTTTTTCTGGCCTGTGCGGGTGACAGGCATCACGGACTGGATTTTGTTTTTCAGGTATTGGAGCAAGGGGCAGCTGCAATCCTGTGTGAGCCGGGTGGCGATTGGCCTCAGACCCAGATTGATGCGCTGGCCACTGAAATTGCGGTGCCGTTGCTCTCTATGGAGGGTCTGAGCCAACAGGTCAGCCAACTTGCAGCGCGCTTTTATGGCGAGCCAGGCCGTGACATGAAAATAATTGGCATTACCGGCACCAATGGCAAAACCAGCTGCAGTCAGTTTCTGGCAGAGGCCCTGCAGGCCAGCATGCCCTGTGGCATTGTGGGAACGCTGGGCAATGGGTTTCCCGGCGTATTGCAGGCTGGCCGGCATACCACGCCTGAGCCGGTAGAGCTGCAGTCCATCCTTGCTGATCTGAGAGGGCAGGGTGCGCAGGCGGTTGCAATGGAGGTCTCATCCCATGCCCTGGATCAGGGGCGTGCAGCTGCGGTGCAGTTTGACTGTGCTGTGCTGACCAACCTCAGTCGGGATCATCTCGATTTTCATGGTGACATGGCAGGCTATGCCGCTGCCAAACAGCGCCTGTTTGAATATCCAGGTTTGAGATGTGCAGTATTGAATCTGGATGACCCTTTTGGTTGGGCCTTGTTGAAAACCCTGCCTGAAACCGTGCAGGTGGTGGCCTATGGCCTGTCGCGCCCGGATCGCCCTCTGCCAAGCCGGATTAAAGGTTGGGTGTGGAGCAGTGAGATTGCATCCACGCAGCAGGGTATGCATATCCAGTTGGAGAGCAGCTGGGGCGCGGGCGCTCTGGATAGCAAGCTGTTGGGGCGGTTCAACGTCAGCAATCTGCTGGCGGTGCTGGCGGTGTTGCTGGAGCAGGGGATGCCGATGGCATCAGCGTTACAGCAGCTCTCTAAAGTGAATACCGTGCCTGGCCGCATGGAGCGCTTTGGGGGTGGTGATCAGCCGCTGGTGGTTGTGGATTATGCCCATACACCCGATGCGTTGGAGCAGGCGATTACTGCACTTCAGCCACATACCTCTGGTCGTCTTATCTGCCTGTTTGGCTGTGGTGGTGATCGTGACCAGGGCAAACGCCCACTGATGGGTGCTATTGCTGAACGACTCTGTGATGGCGTGACATTAACAGATGATAATCCTCGCAGTGAGGATGGTGATCAGACCATTAACGGCATCCTGTCGGGTATGCGCCATCCGGATGTGATACAGGTACAACGCAACCGCGCAGAGGCGATCAACAGTGCCATTGCCGAGGCGACTGCAGGTGATTTGGTATTGGTGAGTGGCAAGGGGCATGAGACCACCCAGCTGTGTGGTGATCTTGTGCTCTATTTCAGTGACCGGGAGCAAGTGCAGAAGGCACTTGCCGGAAAGGTGAGCGGATGATCTCTTTTTTGCTCACTGATATTGCAAAGCCTTTAAATGGCCATGTTGTGGGGGCAGATGTCCGCTTTATGTCGGTAAGTACCGACAGCCGCACCCTCTCTGAAGGGGATCTGTTCATCGCCCTGCAGGGGCCAAATTTTGATGGCCACGAATATCTGAATCAGGCGCAGGCTCAAGGTGCGGCTGCGGCCATGGTGAGTCGTCAGATAGCGGTTGATCTGCCGCAACTGCAAGTGGCCGATACCCGGCTTGGGCTGGGTGAGCTGGCTGCGCACTGGCGTCAGGCCAGTCGTGCCGAGGTGGTGGCAGTGACCGGCAGCAACGGCAAGACCACGGTGAAAGAGATGATCGCCGCCATTCTCTCCCGGCAGGGTCGAACCCTGGCCACGCTGGGTAATCTGAATAACGACATCGGGCTGCCACTGACACTGCTGCGGCTGCAGGATGAGGCCTATGCCGTGGTTGAGATGGGTGCCAACCATCCGGGTGAGATCAAATACCTGAGTGAGATTGCTCAACCTAATATTGCCCTGCTGAACAATGCAGGCAGTGCCCATCTGGAGGGTTTTGGATCCCATTAAGGGGTGGCCAGAGCCAAGGCAGAGATCATCTCTGGTCTGGCAGAGGATGGGGTGTTTGTGTTCAATGCAGATGACCCTTGGGCCGGGCTTTGGCGGGAACTTGCCGCAGAACGGGCAACCTGCACCTTTGGCATGCAGGCCGAGGCGGATGTCAGCAGCCCTGAATCAGCCATTGAAATGCACTGGAATGAGACAGGTTTCTGCAGCCGTTTTCTGGTGAAGACGCCAGTGGGTGAGGTAGAGATTGATCTGCCGCTGGCAGGCCGCCATAACCGGATGAATGCCCTGGCTGCGATTGCAACAACCCAGTTGATGGGTGTCAGCCTGCAACAGATTTGTGCTGGTCTGATAAGTCTCCAGCCTGTGCCGGGACGTCTGCAGTCGCGTGTGGGTACGGGTGGGGTTCGTATCATTGATGACAGTTACAACGCCAATCCAGACTCTGTGATGGCCGCTATTGCGGTTCTATCCACAGCCCCAGGCCGCCGCTTTTTGGTGCTGGGTGATCTGGCGGAGCTGGGTCAGAAATCAGAGCAGTTGCATGAAATGCTGGGTCAGCAGGTGCGTGAGGCCGGGATTGAACAGCTCTACTGTCTGGGTGGCTTCTCTCGTGCGGCAGCCAATGGTTTTGGTGCAGGTGCCCAGTGGTTTCAGGATCATGACTCAATTATCCGTGCTCTAAAAGAGAGATTAACTAAAGGTGATACCGTATTGATAAAAGGTTCTCGCAGTGCCCGTATGGAGCTGGTGGTGAATGCATTGGTAGAGGGGGCTGGAGACTGAGATGCTGCTCTATCTTGCTGACTATCTGACCCAGTTCCACAGTGGCTTTCATGTCTTTCAGTACCTGACCCTGCGTGCCATTTTGGGTGTGCTGACGGCGCTGGTTATCTCATTTGTTGTCGGGCCGGTGATGATACGGCGTCTGAGCTTTCATCAAATTGGGCAGACAGTCCGGGATGATGGGCCACAAAGCCATCTAGCCAAGGCAGGTACTCCCACCATGGGCGGTGCCCTGTTGCTGGTGGCGGTAGCGGTGAGCACCCTGCTCTGGTCTGATCTGGGTAACCGCTATGTCTGGGTGCTGGTGGTGGTGACGCTGCTGTTTGGCGCCATTGGTTTTGTCGATGACTACAAAAAGATAGCGCTGAAGGACTCCAGAGGGCTGCCTGCCCGGCAAAAGTACCTATGGCAATCTATCGCCGGGTTTGGTGCGGCC
This sequence comes from Gammaproteobacteria bacterium, assembly GCA_024275295.1. Lineage (GTDB taxonomy): Bacteria > Pseudomonadota > Gammaproteobacteria > Chromatiales > Chromatiaceae > WFXD01. Next base: position 65,079 of record JAJRZI010000110.1, read on the forward strand.
TGCTTTCTCTATGCGACATCCTCTCTTCCTGCTGAGACCCAACTCATTATTCCTTTTTTTAAGGATGTTGTAGTGGATTTGGGTTTCTTCGGATTTGTGGTGCTGAGCTATTTTGTCATTGTAGGCACCAGTAATGCAGTCAATCTTACCGATGGCCTGGATGGGCTGGCCATTATGCCCACCGTACTGGTGTCAGGGGCCTTGGGAATCTTTGTCTATATCTCAGGTAACGTCTCCTTTTCCAATTATCTAATGGTTCCCTATCTGCCTGGAGTGGGTGAAGCCGTCATTTTCTGTGGCGCCCTGGTGGGGGCTGGATTGGGCTTTCTATGGTTTAACGCCTACCCGGCCCAGGTATTTATGGGTGATGTGGGGGCGCTTGCACTGGGGGCAGCCTTGGGGCTGCTGGCCGTTATCGTGCGTCAGGAGTTGGTGCTGTTGATTATGGGCGGTGTGTTTGTGGTGGAGACGGTCTCCGTCATCCTGCAGGTGGCCTCCTTCAAATTGACCGGGCGGCGCATCTTTCGCATGGCGCCGCTGCATCACCACTATGAGCTGAAGGGGTGGCCTGAGCCGCGCATTATTGTGCGTTTTTGGATTATTACGGTCATCCTGGTTTTGATCGGGCTTGCCAGCCTGAAGATACGTTGATTCTGCAAACCAACTGTGGGATGTAAATTGACATGAATAGAGCAGTGATAGAGATGGCAGAGTATAGATCGCAAATGGGAGCAGGGCATGGTCGAACCCTGATTGTGGGACTGGGGCTGACAGGTGTCTCCTGTGCGCGTTTTCTGCAGGAACGTAATGTCCCCGTGGTGATTATCGATAGTCGGGCGCATCCGCCTGGCCTCTCCATGCTGCGGGAGCAGATGTTCGGGGTGTCGGTGGTGACCGGGGGCTTTGATCCACTGGTCTTTGCCTCAGCTGATCGGCTGGTTGTCAGTCCGGGGGTGTCGATCCAGGAGCCACAGATTCAGGCAGCGCGCAGACGGGGTGTTGAGGTCATTGGCGATATTGAACTCTTTGCGCATGAGGTGAAGGCACCCGTGGCAGCGATCACCGGCTCGAATGGAAAAAGCACAGTGACCACACTGCTGGGAGAGATGGCCCGCTGTGCAGGAAGTGAAGTGGCCGTGGGGGGCAATATCGGACTGCCGGTTTTGGATCTGCTTTCGGATAAAACGGAACTCTATCTGCTTGAGCTATCCAGTTTTCAGCTGGAAACCACCCACTCACTGAAGCCTCGGGTTGCTGCGGTATTGAATCTGTCGCCCGATCATCTCGACCGTTATGACGGTATTGAGCCCTATGCAGAGGCCAAGCGCGCTATCTACAAAGGGGCTGAGATCCGGGTATTCAATCAGGATGACCCCAGGGTAATGGCGATGTGTGGTCGGCCGCGGGCGAATGACCTCTTCTTTACGCTGCAGGAACCGAATGGCCCCAATGTGTTTGGTGTTCGTTTGCAGGATGGTGAGCCGTGGTTATGCCATGGTGAACAGGCACTGCTGCCGGTTTCAGAGCTGCAACTCCCTGGTCGGCATAATCTGGCCAATGCGCTGGCAGCACTGGCAATGGGCAGCGCGCTGGAGCTACCGATTGCCGCCATGCGGGAGGCCTTGTGCATGTTTTGTGGCCTGCCTCACCGTACCCAATTTGTTGCGGAACATGCCGGGGTGCGTTGGTACAACGACTCCAAGGCCACCAATGTTGGAGCCTGTGTGGCCGCGCTGGAAGGGATGGCAGACGATGTCAACTGCATAGTGCTGATTGCTGGTGGTGAGAGTAAGGATGCGGACTTTTCAGAATTGGCTGCAGTGGTTGAACGTAGCGTGCGTGCTGTAGTGCTGATCGGTCGGGATGCGGCACTGATTGAAGATGCCCTGGGGGGTGTCGTGCCAGTGGCCCGGGCAGCTGATATGGATGCTGCGGTTGCACGGGCCGGTGAGTTGGCCCGGCCCGGTGACTGTGTGTTGCTATCCCCGGCCTGTGCCAGCTTTGATATGTTTCGCAACTTTGAACAGCGGGGCGCGGTCTTTGCGGATGCGGCGCGGAGGCGGATGGCATGAGTGCGGTGCTGTCATCCCAGGCAACGGCGGGTGCTTCGCAGTCAGTACTGCCGGAGCTGGATTACTGGCTGATTGGTGCGGCTGTTGCGTTGCTGGGGTTTGGGGCGATCATGGTGGCCTCTGCCTCCCTGCATGTGGGGGATCGGATGGGGAACCCGTTCTTTCACCTCACCCGTCACGGCATTGCGATGGGTCTGGGTCTGGTGGGTGCATTGGTTATCTCGCAGATACCCACGAAGCTGTGGGAGCAGTCCGGGACGGCACTCTATTTTATGGGTCTGGTGCTACTGCTGCTGGTGTTGATTCCCGGGGTTGGGCGTGAGGCCAATGGGGCCATTCGCTGGATTCCAATCGGTTCGTTCAATCTTCAGAGCTCAGAGTTCATGAAGCTGTTTTTGGTGGTCTATATCGCCGGTTATCTGGTGCGGCGACAGCTTGAGGTGGCGCACAGTATTTGGGGTTTTGTGAAGCCGATGCTGCTACTGCTGGTGGCTGCCGCGCTCATCATGCTGCAGCCGGACTTCGGCACGACAGCCGTGCTGCTGGCAACGGCGCTGGGCATGCTCTTTCTGGGTGGGGTTGCGCTCTGGCAGTTTGCTCTGTTGCTGCTGTCGGCAGGGGTGGCATTGGCGGGGCTGGTGATCTGGTCGCCCTACCGGCTGCAGCGTGTCACCGGCTTTCTCGATCCCTGGGCCGATGTCAATAACAGCGGCTATCAGCTGGCCCAGGCATTGATTGCCTTTGGCCGTGGCGAGTGGTTTGGCGTGGGGTTGGGCAATGGCATCCAGAAGCAATTCTATCTGCCAGAGGCGCATACCGATTTTCTCATGGCGGTGATTGGTGAAGAGTTTGGCCTGCTGGGGACGCTGAGCGTGATTGCCCTGTTCAGCCTGATTGTCTGGCGTGCCTTTCGAATTGGTGCGGCTGCCGAAGCGATAGAGCGCCGTTTTTCAGCCTATGTGGCTTATGGTTTTGGACTCTGGATTGGCATGCAGGCCTTTATCAATATCGGCGTCAATGTCGGCCTGCTACCCACCAAAGGGTTGACCCTGCCGCTGATGAGCTATGGCGGTAACAGCATCATTGTGGCCTGTATCGTGATTGGCATGCTGGCTCGCATTGATTATGAGACACGGCGGGATGCTCCGGCACATAAACTGGAGCAGGTGAAATGGGCGCACGCGTGATGAGTATGGCAGGCGGCACGGGCGGCCATGTATTCCCGGCGCTAGCGGTGGCCCAGGAGCTGCGTACCCGTGGTATGGATCTGTTCTGGCTTGGAACCCGTAACAGCTTCGAGGCGCGGGTGGTGCCGGAGGCCGGTTTCCCGATGGAGTGGATTGATGTGCAGGGTCTGCGTGGCACAGGGCTGAGCCGCTGGCTGGCTGCCCCGTTCAAGCTGGGCGTTGCGATGTTGCAGGCACTGCGGGTGTTGCGGCGTGAGCGGCCCAGTGTGGTGTTGGGCATGGGTGGCTTCGTGACCGGCCCGGGCGGTGTGATGGCGCGTCTGCTGGGTATTCCACTGGTCATCCATGAGCAGAATGCGATCCCCGGTATGACCAATCAATGGCTGTCGCGCATTGCCAATCAGGTATTGGAGGCGTTTCCGGGGAGTTTTGCAGCAGAGCGGCAGGCACAGGTTGTCGGCAACCCGGTGCGTCCCGGGATTGCAGCACTGCCAGCCCCTGGTGATCGCATGGCCGGTCGTGAAGGGCCATTGAGATTGTTGGTGTTGGGTGGTTCTCAGGGTGCTCAGATCCTGAATGAGATGGTGCCCAATGCCTTGGCAAAAATGGCGCCAGGCTCGCGTCCACAGGTGCGGCATCAGGCGGGTCGGGATAAAGATGAAGCAACACTGGCGACCTATATGTCAGTGGGTGTAGAGGCGAATGTGCAGCCCTTTGTTGCAGATATGGCAGAGGCCTATGGCTGGGCTGATCTGGTGCTGTGCCGCTCCGGGGCGCTGACGGTTTCTGAGCTGGCAGCAGTGGGCGTGGCGGCGGTGCTGGTGCCTTTTCCGCATGCGGTGGATGACCACCAGACCCGCAATGCCGCTTTTTTGTGTGATCAGGGTGCGGCAAGGCTGTTGCCCCAGTCCGGGCTGGATGTGGATAGCCTGTCGGCCTGTCTGAATGAGCTGCTGAGTGATCGTGCGCAGCTACAGCGCATGGCGCAACGGGCGCGATCCCTGGCGCAACCTGAATCGACACGGCGTGTGGCGGATATCTGTGAGGAGCTGTGCAACCGATGAATATAGCAACCAGCAATCTGTGCCGACGCCCCGCAGAGGTGATGAGTCGGGTAAAGCGTATCCATTTCGTGGGTATTGGCGGCGTGGGGATGAGTGGTATCGCCGAGGTGCTGCTCAATCTGGATTTTCAGGTGACCGGCTCCGATGTGCGTGAAGGGCCAACCACCCGGCGGCTGGCAGAACTGGGTGCAGAGATTGTGATCGGGCACCGTTCAAGGAATGTCGTCGGTTGTGATGCGGTGGTGATCTCCAGCGCAGTGAAAGAGGATAACCCGGAGGTGGCTGCGGCACGGGTACAGCGTATCCCGGTGGTGCCACGGGCGGAGATGCTGGCAGAGCTGATGCGCTTCCGCTTCGGCATTGCCGTGGCGGGAACCCATGGCAAGACCACCACCACCAGCCTGGTTTCCAGCCTGTTGGCGGAGGGTGAGCTGGACCCCACCTTTGTGATCGGCGGCAGGCTCAACAGCGCGGGCAGCAATGCCCGTCTGGGTGAGAGTGACTATCTGGTGGCCGAGGCGGATGAGAGTGATGCCTCCTTCCTCTATCTGCAGCCGATGCTGGCAGTGGTGACCAATGTCGATGCCGATCACATGACCACCTATGGGGGTGATTTCAGTCGCCTGCGCAGCACCTTTATCGAGTTTCTGCATCACCTCCCATTCTATGGGCTGGCGGTACTCTGTATTGATGATGAAGAGGTGCGGGGTCTGCTGTCGGAGATATCCCGCCCAATGTGCACCTATGGCACTGTGGCGGAAGCGGATGTGCGTGCCAGTGATATCCGACAAGAGGGGCTGAAGACCTTGTTCAAGGTACATCAGGCAGGCTATCCGCTGCTGGATGTCACCCTGAATATGCCGGGCAGACACAATATGCTGAACGCCCTGGCGGCGATAACGGTGGCGCGTGAACTGAAGGTGGATGATGCCGCCATTCAGCGCGGGCTGCTGGAATTCCAGGGCATTGGACGCCGTTTTCAGGTGATGGGCGAGTGCCAGACGGTGGCCGGTCGGGTGCTGTTGGTCGATGATTATGCCCATCATCCCAAAGAGGTGGAGGCCACCATCGACGCGGTGCGGGCAGGCTGGCCGGAACGGCGGCTGGTGATTGCATTTCAGCCCCACCGCTACACCCGAACCCAGGAGCAGTTCGAGGATTTTGTGCAGGTGCTCTCCCGGGCTGATGTGCTGCTGCTGACCGAGGTCTATGCGGCGGGTGAAGAGCCGATTGCGGGTGCCGATACGCGCTCGCTGATCCGGGCACTGCGGGCGCGGGGCCAGGTCGATCCGGTGTTTGTTGACCCCATTGGCGAGCTGGCAACCGTCTTGCCGGGTCTGCTGCAGGATGGGGATATTGTGCTCACGCTGGGCGCCGGGGATATCGGCGGGGTTGCCGCCCGACTGGCAACCGAGATCAGCCTGACAGGGGATGACCAGTGAACGCATCCACTCTGCGGCATCTGCACATGGGGTGTGGTGAACCATTGGTGGTGTCTTGGTCTGCATTCAATAACGTAAATAGCAAAGCCAAACAGAAGCGGGTGCCGCCCAGTGGAGCTAAACCATCAAACCAAAAATCAAAGGACAGAGGGAGATGTTAGTGGCTGAGCAACCAAACTGGCGCGGCGTGATGCTGTATGACGAGCCACTGGCAAGGCATACCAGCTGGCGGGTGGGTGGCCCTGCGCGACAGTTTTATCGTCCGGCAGACAGTGTGGATCTTGCCTGCTTTCTGCAACAGCTGCCAGCCGATGAGCCACTGCTGTGGCTGGGTATGGGCAGCAACCTGCTGGTGCGGGACGGTGGCTTCAACGGCACGGTGGTCGCGACCCAAGGCTGCCTGACTGAAATGAGTGCTGTTGAAGAGAATCTGTTACGGGTTGAGGCGGGCGTTACCTCGGCGCAGGTGGCGCGGTTTGCGGCCCGTGCCGGTCTCTGTGGCGTGGAGTTTCTGGCCGGTATTCCGGGCACCCTGGGGGGTGCCCTGGCGATGAATGCGGGTGCCTTTGGTGGTGAGATCTGGCCAGTGGTCGAAAAGGTGGAGACCATTGATCGGATCGGCCGGGTGAGAGAACGCAAGCCGGAAGATTTTGATGTGGGATACTGTAAGGCCGTTGGCGCTGAGGGTGAGTGGTTTCTTGCGGCCTGGCTACGGTTGGAGCCGGGGGATACCACTCAGGGGCAGGAGCGAATCCGGCAGCTGCTTGAAAAACGGGCAGCGACTCAGCCGATTGGCCTGCCCAGCTGCGGCTCCGTATTTCGTAATCCGCCAGGGGATTATGCAGCGCGACTGATTGAGTCAGCAGGGCTTAAAGGGCTCTCGATTGGCGGAGCCTGTGTCTCGGAAAAACATGCCAATTTTATTATCAATACGGGTGCTGCAACAGCGGCAGATATTGAGCAGTTGATCAGAAAGGTGCAGCAGCAGGTGGCAGCCAGGAGTGGTGTTGAGCTGCAAACAGAGGTCTGCATCGTGGGTGAGGCATGAGTGTTACTGCAGCAGATTTTGGCAAGGTGGCTGTGCTCATGGGTGGGCAGTCGGCTGAGCGGGAGATTTCGCTGCGCAGTGGTCAGGCGGTGCTGGGTGCGCTGAAACGTCAGGGTGTGAATGCCCATGCGGTGGATGTGGGGCCGGATGTGATGGTGCAACTGGCCAGCTCTGAGCGGGCCTTTGTCGCACTGCATGGCCGGGGTGGTGAAGATGGCGTCATCCAGGGGGCGCTGGAGACCCTGGGGCTGCCCTATACCGGCAGCGGCGTAGCGGGCTCTGCGCTGGGGATGGACAAGTACCGCTGCAAGTTGTTGTGGCGGGGGCTGGGTCTGCCAACGGCCGATTTTGTGATGTTGCAGGATGAAGCGGATCTGGAAGCGGCTGCAGAGCTGGGCTTTCCGCTGATTATCAAGCCGTCGCACGAAGGCTCCAGCATCGGTATGGCGCGGGTGGAAAACAGGCGTGAGCTGGAAGCTGCCTGGCAGGATGCAGCCCGGTACGATGTCGAGGTGATGGCGGAGAAGTGGATCGCCGGCGCCGAGTTTACCGCAGCCATTCTGGGTGATGAGGTGCTGCCGCTGATCAGGCTGGAGACGCCGCATACCTTTTATGATTATGCTGCCAAGTATGAAGCGAATGACACCACCTATCGCTGTCCCTGTGGGCTGGATGAGGGGCAGGAACAGCAGCTGCAACGATTGGCGTTAAAGGCGTTTCGTTCAGTGGATGCCGGTGGTTGGGGGCGAGTGGACCTGATGCAGGATGCCGATGGGCAGTTCCTGTTGCTGGAGGTCAATACGGCGCCGGGGATGACGGATCACAGTCTGGTGCCGATGGCTGCGCGTGCGCGAGGTATCGGGTTTGATGCATTGGTGTGGCGGATTTTAGAGGGGACGCTTTGAAGATGAAATCAAAGCGTCCCACAGCAGAGGCAAAAACCAGGATGCCGCCGTTTGCGTCTATTGTGCGCTGGTCTCTGGCCTTGGCGCTGTTTGGGACTATGGGTGGTGGCGCCATGCTGCTCTCTGCCAAGTTGCAGGACCCACAAACCTTCCCGCTGAAGGTGGTGCAGATAAAGGGTGACTTAAGATATCTTGATCGCCAAAAGCTGGAGCAGGCGATGGCAGTGCAGGTGCGGGAGGGCTTTTTTACCCTGAATGTTGAGCGGGTGCATGCCAGGCTTCTGCAGATGCCCTGGGTGGCCAGGGTGGCGCTACGCAGGGTCTGGCCAGATACCCTGCTGATTGCGGTTGAAGAGCAGGCGCCGCTGGCCCGCTGGGGCAAGCAGCAACTGGTGAATCTGCAGGGTGAGCTGTTTCAGCCGGCAAAAAATGAGATTCCGGCCGGGTTGCCGCAGCTTGTCGGGCCTGAGGGAACCGAGCGTGAAATGGTCTCTCGTTATCGCACCATGCAATCGCGTTTTGCAGCGGTCGGGTTGCAGATTGCCAGGGTTCAGCAGGATCTCCGTAGCGCATGGCTTATTGAGTTTGCGAATAAGAGCACCATCAGATTGGGCAGTCAGCAGATCGATGAGCGGTTAGGGCGTTTTATCCGGCTCTATCCCCGCCTCAAAGCGGCAGGGCGGGGCAGGCCAAAGCAGGTGGATCTGCGCTATACCAACGGGTTTGTGGTGCATTGGGAGTTGGATGAGCAATCTGTCTCGTCAAAAAAAGGGTTAACCAAACGTAATGAGTTGGGCTAGATGACTAAAAAAAGTGAAATGAACCTCATTGTCGGGTTGGATATCGGCACCTCCAAGGTGGTGGCTATTGTTGGGGAGATCAAGCCGGACGGCGAGATTGAGATCATCGGTATTGGCTCGCACCCTTCCCGTGGCCTGAAGAAGGGGGTGGTGGTCAATATTGAATCCACGGTTCAGTCCATGCAGCGGGCGGTTGAAGAGGCTGAGCTGATGGCGGGCTGTGAGATTCAATCCGTCTATGCCGGGATAGCGGGCAGCCATATCCGCAGCCTGAACTCGCAGGGTGTTGTCGGCATCAAGGATCAGGAGGTGACCCATAGTGATCTGGATCGGGTGATCGATGCGGCGCGGGCGGTGGCTATTCCGGCGGATCAGAAGATCCTGCACATCCTGCCGCAGGAGTTTGTGATTGATGACCAGGATGGCATACGGGAGCCGATAGGGATGTCCGGGGTCAGGCTGGAGGCCCGGGTGCACATGGTGACCGGGGCGGTGAGTGCGGCACAGAATATCGTCAAGTGTGTGCGCCGCTGTGGACTGGAGGTGGATGACCTGATTCTGGAGCAGCTCAGCTCTGCCAATGCTGTCCTGAGTGAGGATGAGAAAGAGCTGGGTGTCTGTCTGGTGGATATTGGTGGTGGTACTACTGATATCGCCATCTTTACCGAGGGAGCCATTCGGCATACTGCCGTGATCCCGATAGCGGGTGATCAGGTGACCAATGATATTGCGGTGGCGCTGCGTACCCCGACCCAGCATGCGGAGGATATCAAGATCAAGTACGCCTGTGCGCTTACCCAGCTGGCCTCTGATAACGAGACCATTGAGGTGCCCAGCATTGGCAACAGGCCAGCGCGTCGGCTCTCACGTCAAACGTTGGCTGAGGTGGTTGAACCGCGTTATGAAGAGCTGCTGATGCTGATTCAGGCTGAACTGCGACGCAGTGGGCTTGAGAATCTGATTGCGGGCGGTGTGGTGCTGACCGGTGGCAGCTCCAAGATGGAGGGGTTGATCGAGTTGGCGGAGGAGGTGTTTCACATGCCTGTGCGTCTGGGGGTGCCGCAGTATGTTACCGGGTTGGCAGATGTGGTGCGAAATCCAATCTATGCCACCGGCGTGGGCTTGTTGTTATTTGGGCGAAATCATCATGCCAAGGGGGGTATGGAGTTATCACGAAGCGGTAGTGTGAAGTCGGTGTGGGCGCGAATGAAAAGCTGGTTTCAGGGCAATTTTTAGTTGTGAGCTAACAAGCTCGATAAAGAATCTGTTTTTAACGAATTACAATATACCAAGTGTTGAGGAGATAGGGTTATGTTCGAATTGATGGATGCATACAGCCAAAATGCAGTGATTAAAGTTATCGGTGTCGGTGGCGGCGGTGGTAATGCAGTCAATCACATGCTGGGGGCCAATATAGAGGGTGTGGATTTTATCTGTGCCAATACCGATGCCCAGGCGCTGAAGAACAGTGAGGTGAGAACCGTACTGCAGTTGGGTTCCAATATCACCAAAGGACTGGGTGCCGGAGCCAATCCAAATATTGGCCATGATGCGGCCCTGGAGGATCGGGATCGCATTCAGGAGGCCCTTGAAGGAGCTGATATGGTCTTCATTACTGCGGGTATGGGTGGTGGAACCGGTACCGGCGCAGCGCCGATTGTGGCAGAGGTGGCCAGAGAGCTGGGGATTCTCACCGTGGCTGTGGTGACCAAGCCGTTCCGGTTTGAAGGTTCAAAGCGCCAGGCGGTAGCGGCAGAAGGGATAGAGGTGCTGGCCAAAAATGTGGATTCACTGATCACTATTCCAAATGAGAAGCTGCTTGCGGTACTGGGCAAAGAGATGTCGCTGCTCAACGCCTTTAAGACCGCCAATGATGTGCTGCTGGGTGCCGTACAGGGTATTGCAGAGCTGATCACCCGTCCCGGTCTGATCAATGTGGATTTTGCTGATGTGCGCACTGTGATGTCTGAAATGGGTGTGGCGATGATGGGGTCTGGTGCTGCCAGTGGTGAGACCCGTGCACGTGATGCAGCGGAAGAGGCGATCAACAGTCCACTGCTGGAAGATGTCAATCTGTCGGGTGCCCGAGGCATGCTGGTGAATATTACAGCAGGTCTGGATCTGTCGATTGGTGAGTTTGAAGAGGTGGGCAATACCATTAAAGAGTTTGCCTGTGATGAGGCCACTGTGGTTGTGGGTACCGTGATTGACCCTGATATGCAGGATGAGATGCGGGTGACTGTTGTGGCTACCGGGTTGGGTGAGGTGGCAGCGCAAAGGCAAAAGCCGGTTATCTCACCTGCCACTGAGCGAGTGGCGGTTAAACTGGTCAATCAGGAGGAGCCTGTCCCCGCTCCGGTGGATTATGCGGATATGGATAAGCCCACTGTAATTCGAAAAGATCCCAAGTTGGCAAAGTCCTATGTGGATTCAGCACAGGATAAGGATATGGATTATCTTGATATTCCAGCGTTTTTACGTCGTCAGGCAGATTGACAGAGTAGAACCAGGTCAAAAAGTGCTATGAATCGAACCGTGAAAGCTGTCACAGAAACTGCTTATGCCATTTTGTAAGCCGTATGGTGCTATGGTAGGATGCTGCCAAATTTCACGGCTCCCATCTGTAAATGGCAAAAGGTAAAGCTCCATAATGATAAAGCAACGCACGCTTAAAAATGTCATTCGTGCAACAGGTGTTGGGCTACACACAGGTGAAAAAATCTACCTGACGCTACGACCAGCCGCCGTCGATACAGGGATCGTGTTTAAGCGTGTGGATCTGGATGATCCGGTTGAGATCCGCGCCTGCCCTGAAAATGTAGGGGACACCCAACTCTCCACCTCGTTGGAAAAGGACGGGGTCAAGATCTCCACCATTGAACACCTGCTATCTGCTTTTGCCGGTCTGGGTATCGATAACGCCTATGTCGATGTGAGTGCGCCAGAGGTGCCGATCATGGATGGCAGTGCCGGGCCATTTGTATTCCTGATCCAGTCAGCGGGTGTCGAGGAGCAGAAGGCTGCGAAAAGATTTGTCCGGATCAAGCAGCGCGTGGTGGTGGAAGAGGGTGACAAGCGGGCCTGCTTTGAACCGTTCGATGGCTTCAAGGTCTCTTTTGCCATTGATTTTGATCACCCGGCCTTCACTGAAAATACACGCTGTGCATCAATAGATTTCTCCTCCACCTCCTTTGTTAAAGAAGTAAGTCGTGCAAGAACCTTTGGCTTCCTGCGTGATATTGAGGCGTTGCGTGAACGTCAACTGGCGCTGGGTGGCAGCATGGATAATGCTATTGTGGTGGATGACTATCGTATCCTGAATGAAGATGGTCTGCGCTACGAGGATGAATTCGTAAAACATAAAATTCTCGATGCTATCGGTGACCTCTACCTGCTGGGGGACAGCCTTATTGGCTCATTCAGTGGTTGTAAATCAGGCCATGCTTTAAATAACAAACTCCTCCAGACACTGCTTGAGGATGAAAATGCCTGGGAAGAGGTAACCTTCAAAGAAGAGGGTAATGTGCCTATTTCCTATATGAAACCGGTTCACGCAACCTGATTGGATATTTTCCCGGCTGTTTCTCTGATAGGTGGAATTGAGAACAGAGACGCACTCTTGTGCCATGGGGTGATCTATAAATTTTTAGACTGTCCCGTGTCTGCTGAGACGCTTTAGGGCAGCGCGCAGCTTGGCATCCTGGATGTTATCAGCAGTGGCCTCAATCAATTTGGCGTTGTCCTGCGAGAGCCGGTGGATGTGGCGTGTTGAACGTGTTTTTGGTTGGTTGCTGATGAATACCCGCACCTCAATTTTTCGCACAAGTACGCCTTTGTTTCGGAGTTTTGTTCGGAGATCACGCGAGCAGTAACGTAGACGGCTGGCCCATGCGGATGAGTCAGTATGGACAATAAGTGTGCTGCAATGTTGCTGTACTGATAGACAGTGTTGATCCAGCGGTGCAGGCAGCAGGCTGCGGGTTAAAATAAGTAACTTTTCTTGTGCACCCAGACTGTTACGCAGTTCCCTCAGTACGGGGGCTGAATGCAGAAATGTATTGATAGAGCGCGGTTTGATCATAAGTAATGGAGCCGAGTTAATATCTAGATTTTGCAGATGCGATCATCTGCAAAATCTAAAGTATATGCAGGTACTATAAATGAACTTCATACTATTTACCGGATTTCACAACAGGACAGGCAGTATAAAACTTAGCCTGGGCCTGGTCGCGAGCGGGCTGCTGGTGTTGCTTACTGCAGTATCTGGTGGCATGGGTTGGGTGGGATACAAAATGGGCCAGCAGCAGGCTGAGCAGGCCGCTCTGGTCGACCCTACTGATCTTGTATTGCAGGCTGCATTGGCAGATCAGCGAAACGCTATTTCAGAGGCAAGGGAGCAGACGCAGCAACATCTGGACGCGCTGGCATTGCGATTGGGGCAGATGCAGTCCCACATCATGCGTCTGGATGCGCTTGGGGAGCGCTTGACCAAGGTTGGCATGCTGGATGAGGATGAGTTTGATTTTTCCGTTGCCCCCCCGGTGGGCGGTCTGGATGCCTCAGGTTCCGCGAAATCACTGGAATTGAACGAATTGCTGGCGGATCTACAGCAGATGTCACAGACCATTGATGATCGTGAGCGCAAGCTCGACTTCATGGAGGAGCTGATCATGAACCGCAGGCTGCAACAGGAGATATATCCTGCAGGCAGGCCTATTAAAAAAGGTTGGATCTCTTCCCACTTTGGTTATCGCAAAGACCCTTTTACGGGTAAAAAAGCCTTCCATCATGGGGTTGACTTTGCGGGCAAGAAGGGTGCGGATGTCTTTTCAGTTGCAGCCGGTGTCGTATCAAAAGCCGGCAAGCAGAGCGGCTATGGATATCTGGTTGAGATCAACCATGGCAATGGTTATACCACCCGCTATGGGCATAATGGTGAGATTTTGGTAAAGACTGGCGACAGGATTGCTAAAGAGCAAGTGATTGCGAAAATGGGTTCTACAGGTCGTTCTACGGGGCCGCATGTCCATTTTGAAGTCTTGCAGAATGGCAAAAAGGTTAATCCCTGGAAGTATCTCCGCAAGTCGGCAGCTAAGAACAGAAGCCAAAACAAGCGTTCAGGGTAGTGCCTGCTACCTATAAGCCCCATTTTGTGTGACCAGTTGGTCAGCAAGCCGACCGGTTTTGCGGTATTATTCCTTCACTTTACCAGCTTTGAAAAGCTCCTACGGATTTAACATACATGGTTAGCAAACTTCTCAGCAAAATCTTTGGCAGCCGGAATGACCGTCTGATTAAACAGATGTCAAAGTCCGTGGTTAAGATCAACGAATTAGAACCGTCAATTCAGGCTTTGTCAGATGATGAGCTGCGGGCCAAGACGGTTGAGTTCAGGCAACGCTTGGAGAAAGGCGAGGCATTGGATGGTCTGCTGCCTGAGGCATTTGCTACGGTGCGAGAGGCGGGAGTGCGCTCGCTGGGTATGCGTCACTTCGATGTGCAGCTGATTGGCGGCATGGTGTTGAACAGCGGCAAGATCGCAGAGATGCGTACCGGTGAGGGTAAAACCCTGGTGGCAACACTTGCGGTTTATCTGAATGCCCTGCCAGGCAAAGGTGTGCATGTGGTCACGGTGAATGATTATCTGGCACGCCGCGATGCGGAGTGGATGGGGCGTCTCTACCATTTCCTTGGGCTGACCGTTGGCGTAATCAATGGCTCGGGTGGTGAAGGCCCGGATACCAGCTCCTATCTGTTTGCTCCCGAGTGTGATGGCTCCTCTTCTGGTCATCGACATCTGCGTAATGTTACCAGGCGTGAGGCCTATAGTGCCGATATTACCTACGGTACAAACAACGAATATGGGTTTGATTACCTGCGTGACAACATGGCCTTCGAGGCCGATCAACGGGTGCAACAAAACCGCCGTGCCTTCGCGGTGGTGGATGAGGTCGACTCCATTCTTATCGATGAGGCGCGCACCCCGCTGATTATCTCTGGTCCCACTGAGGGTGGCCCCGAACTCTATGAGAGTATGAATAGCTTCATTCCCCAGTTGGTTCAGCAAGAGCCGATTGAAGATGATGAAGGACGACCTGACTTTGGGCCAGGGGACTACTCAGTAGATGAGAAGTCGCGGCAGGCCTACCTGAGTGATGCGGGCCACGAGAAGGTTGAAAAAAAGCTGGAGGAGATGGGGCTGCTTGCTGAAAGCGAGAGCCTTTATGACTCAAACAATATCAGCCTCATGCATCACGTAAACGCTGCCCTGCGTGCACATGCGCTGTTTCAGAAAAATGTTGACTACATCGTGACCAACGGCGAAGTGGTCATCGTTGATGAGTTTACCGGGCGCACCATGCCAGGACGCCGCTGGTCTGATGGGCTGCACCAGGCTATTGAAGCCAAAGAGGGGGTGGAGATCCAGAAGGAGAATCAGACGCTGGCCTCTATCACCTTCCAGAACTATTTCCGGCTGTATGAAAAACTGTCGGGTATGACCGGCACAGCAGATACCGAGGCCTTTGAGTTTCAGCAAACTTATGGGTTGGAAGTGGTGGTGATCCCCACCAATGTCCCGATGAAGCGGGAGGATATGGGGGATCTGATCTACCTCACGGCGGATGAAAAGTATGCTGCCATCATCAAAGATGTTGAGGATTGTGTGGAACGCGGGCAACCTGTGCTGGTGGGAACGGCCTCTATCGAGACATCGGAGCTGGTCTCTAATCTGCTAAAGGACAAGAAGATTGATCACCAGGTGCTGAATGCCAAGCAGCATGAGCGTGAGGCCGGGATTGTGGCAGAGGCGGGGCAGCCGGGTCGAGTCACCATTGCCACCAACATGGCGGGTCGTGGCACAGATATTGTGCTTGGCGGTAACCCCGATGTGCAGATCGCTGAGCTGGGAGAGAATGCAACGCCTGAAGCGGTGGAAAAGATTCGTGAGCAGTGGAAAGAGACCCACCAGCAGGTGCTGGATGCAGGCGGTCTGCGTGTCGTTTGCACCGAACGCAATGAATCCAGACGTATCGACAACCAGCTGCGCGGCCGATCTGGGCGTCAGGGTGATGCGGGTTCATCACGTTTCTATCTCTCATTAGAAGATAACCTGATGCGCATCTTTGCCTCAGAACGTGTCTCTGCGATTATGCAGAAACTGGGCATGGATGAGGGCGAGGCAATTGAGCACCCCTGGGTGACCAAGGCGATTGCCAATGCGCAGAAGAAGGTGGAGGGGCGCAACTTCGATATCCGTAAACGGCTGCTGGAGTATGATGATGTCGCCAATGACCAGCGGAAGGTGGTCTATCAGCAGCGTGATGAGCTGATGGATGCTGATGACATCTCTGAAACCATCAAGGCGCTTCGACACGATGTGGTGAATGATCTGGTCGCCACCTATATTCCGCCTGGCAGCCTGGATGAACAGTGGGATGTGCGAGGATTGACCGAGGCGCTGGAGAAGCGTTTTGCCGTCTCTTACCCTATTCAGCAGTGGCTGGATGAAGATGACAGCCTGCATGAAGATAGCCTGCGTGAGCGAATCATCAGCGAGCTGGAGGCCCAGTATGCCGAGATTGAGTCGCTGGCGGGCAGCGAGGCGATACGTCAGTATGAAAAAGCGATCATGCTGCAGGCGCTTGATAGCCATTGGAAAGAGCATCTTGCGGCTATGGATTATCTGCGCCAGGGCATCCACCTGCGTGGCTACGCCCAGAAAAACCCCAAGCAGGAGTACAAACGTGAGGCTTTCGAGATGTTTTCCAGTATGCTGGAGAGCATCAAACAAGATGTGATTGAAGTGCTTTCGAAGGTTAGGGTTCGCGCAGAAGAGGATATGAATATCCCAGAGCATGAGCAATACAGCGATGATGTTCAATATCGCCATGATGAGTCATCAGGGTACGGCGGTGCTGCTGAAGAGGCCCAGCAACCGGAAGCTGAGGCGGAAAAGCCATTTGTACGCAATGATCGCAAGGTGGGGCGGAATGAACCCTGTCCTTGCGGCTCAGGCAAGAAGTATAAGCAGTGCCATGGCCGCATTGCATAAAATCCGGTGTGGTTGATAACGCAATGAGTGTCAAAATAGATTTTTCTCCAATTGCAGGCATCCGCCTGGGCAGTGCTGCCGCAGGTATCAAATATCCAGACCGGAATGATCTGGTTGTTATTGAATTGCCACTGGGGGCAACCTGTGCAGCGGTATTTACGCGCAATGCCTTTTGTGCAGCGCCCGTAGTGGTGGCGCGCAGAAACCTGTCGATAAGTCCCCCTCACTACCTGCTGATTAATTCAGGTAATGCCAATGCAGGCACAGGGGTTCAAGGGATGGAGGATGCCGAGGCATGTTGTGAGGGACTGGCGGAGATCGCTGACTGTCAGGCATCACAGGTGCTGCCTTTTTCCACAGGTGTCATCGGTGAGCATCTGCCAGTGTCCCGTTTGATTGATGCCCTGCCGCAGGCCATTAACAGTCTAACGGAGGATGGTTGGGTTACTGCCGCAAATGCCATCATGACCACGGATACGGTGCCTAAACTGGCATCCCGCCAATTCCTGGTGGACGGGATGCCTATCACCGTTACAGGCATGGCCAAAGGTTCGGGTATGATCCGGCCGGATATGGCAACGATGCTGGCTTATATAGCGACTGATGCGATTATTACCCCGAAGCTCTTGCGCGAATGTTTGCAGCATGCCGTTGAACCCTCTTTTAATGCCATTACAGTTGATGGTGATACATCGACCAATGATGCCTGTGTGCTGATGGCCAGTGGTATGAGTCCGGCTGCGCCAATTTCAGATATGAAGAGCGCTGCCTACCAGAAATTCTGCGCTGCGGTAACCGAGGTCTGCATGGATCTTGCGCGTGATATTGTGCGTGATGGTGAAGGCGCAACAAAGTTGGTGGAAATTCTGGTGGAAGGGGCAGAGAGCCAGACTGAAGCAAAGGATGTCGCCTACACCATTGCCCACTCGCCGTTGGTCAAGACGGCACTGTTTGCCTCTGATCCCAATTGGGGGCGTATCCTGGCAGCCGTTGGACGCGCAGGGATAGATGGCCTGGATATTCAGAATGTGGGTATCTGGCTGGATGAGACCTGTATTGTGCGCAATGGTGGACGTGCCGAAGAGTATACGGAAGAGGCAGGGCAGGCGGTGATGAGCCAGTCGGAATTTACCATTCGGGTTGCGCTGGGGCGGGGTGAAACGGATACTCGGGTGCTGACCTGTGACCTCTCTTATGACTATGTACGGATCAACGCTGAATATCGCACCTAGTACTTCGTCAATGTGATAGGCAAACCCGTTCATGTTGCGGTAGCCGTGATTCAGGATGCCACTGGGCATGTGCTGATCAGTAAGCGTCCTGCACATCTGCATCAAGGTGGATTGTGGGAGTTTCCTGGCGGCAAGCTGGAGCCGGGCGAGTCGGTTGCCCAGGCGCTGAAACGTGAAATTCATGAGGAATTGGGGCTGATAGTAGATGCTCATTCTCCACTGATTCATATAACCCATCGCTATCCTGATCGAGAGGTGTTGCTGGATGTTCATCGAGTAACGCAATTTACAGGTTCTCCTGAGGGACGCGAGGGGCAGCTTCTGCAATGGCTCTCCCCAGATCAGCTGAAAAATTATCCTCTCTTACCTGCTGATCACCCTATTGCTACTGCTGTTAATCTTCCAAGCTGCTATCTGATCACAGGGGGCGATCCACTGGATAAGGGATTGTTTCTCTCAAGATTGGAGCGGTCATTGACAAAGGGTGTGAGGCTTGTCCAGTTGCGGGCTAAGTCGCTGGCCCAATCTGAGCTTTGTCTGCTGGCTGAAGCCGCGCTCAAACTGTGTAGATGATATGGGGCGCAACTACTACTTAATGCTGCACCGGATCTGGTTGAAAAGGTGGGCGCTGATGGTATTCACCTGACCAGCCAGTGGTTGTCAGATCTCAATGAGCGCCCGCTAAGCCGTAGTTATTTGATTGGGGTCTCCTGTCATAATGCCAACGATCTTGCCAAGGCTGCGGAACTGGAGCTGGATTTTGCTGTGCTCTCTCCTGTACTGCCTACAATAAGCCACCCAAATGCACAGCCTTTAGGTTGGCGGGAATTTGCTGAGTTGACTAAAGCTGCGAACTTGCCGGTCTATGCCTTGGGAGGGATGCGGCGGGAGATGGTCGATATGGCGCAGGGCCATGGTGCCCAGGGGGTTGCGGGCATTCGTGGGCTTTGGGTTGTTTAGAGCGGCTAAAAGATACAGCAGATCAAAGAGAAGCTCACATCCAGCCGGGTTTGATTTGGTCGGCCAGAATGGCCTGGCTCCAGAAAGCGAATGGCAAACCGGTGTTTTCCGCCGCTGATCTCCGGGAAAAGCGTACTTTCTGTTGGCAGGCCTACTCGAATGAGCTGGGCAGGCGACTGTGATTCAAGGGTGCGCTGATATAATCCTGCTGTTGCCTGCATTTGACTGGCATGGGCACTGTTGCGCATGAGTGACAGGAGTAGTTGGGTTGCGCTCTGGAGAGGTTTCAGCTCCTCAAACCAGCTTTCTAGATCAGCGTGCCTTGTGGTTAGTGGTTGTTGCAGCCAATAGTGATATTGTGGCAGATCGAAATCGCAGGTTCCGCCGGGAATGGTGCTGCGTTGCATGATGCTATTGAGAAATTCATTATCACGTAACCTGCGTCCAATCTGGGTGGTTATTTGGCGCAGTTTATTGGTACTGTTTTCAAGGTCAGTCAGGATGAGATCCAGCTGCTGGCCATCTACCCCAGGTGCAGAGCGGATTTTGTTGAGGCTTGCAGCATGGCGCTCCAGCTCTTTTATCACCTCTGATCTGATATCTGCCCGGGCAAGAATGTTGGTGATGTCCAGCAGGCCATTAATGGCTGCCCGGCTGCTCCACTCATCAGGCTGTGGGAGGTGAAATGCAATGCGAGTGAACAGGTGCTCAAGCCGTAAGAGCGTTCGAATCCTCTCATTTAGTGGGTGTTCGTAGATGATCTGATGGGACATTGATATATCAGCTGTTTTGGGCAGCGAGCCTGAGGTAACGGTTGTGCATCTCTGTTACCTGGCTGTTGAGTTGCTCCAGGTCTCCAGTGTTGTAGATTACATCATCTGCCGCACTTAGCCGATCTTTTCTGCTGCATTGTGCTGCAATAATCGTGTGAATCTGATTTTTGCTTTGATGATCGCGCTGACAGGCCCGGGCTATCTGCTGGGACTCATCCGCGTCAATCACCAATATTCTATCAATTCCTTCCCTGCGTCCACTCTCCAGTAGCAGAGGGATAGCCAATATGGCATACGGAGTCTTCAGGCCTGCAAGCTTTTTGTCCATCTGTTGACGTA
The DNA here is from genome assembly GCA_024275295.1 of Gammaproteobacteria bacterium. Taxonomy (GTDB): domain Bacteria; phylum Pseudomonadota; class Gammaproteobacteria; order Chromatiales; family Chromatiaceae; genus WFXD01. The sequence continues at coordinate 84,954 of JAJRZI010000110.1, forward strand.
TCAGGGGGTGGAGTATGGCTTCGAGTTTTTTGCGGGATGACTCATCGTAAAAAATCTGCTCACGAAGTTTGCTGCGGTTGAGTGTGTTGGCTGAAGTCAATATATCCTGGCCGAATATCTCAATAACCTGTGAAAGTCCAGGTTGCCCTGGTTGAACAACCTCACGAGCGGCCACGTCGGCATCAATAACAGGGATGCCAAGTGCGCTAAAATAGTTGCAGACAGTGGTTTTTCCACTGCCTATTCCACCCGTCAGTCCAATGATCAGCATGGGTTCCGGCCAAAAGGTAAGGGGTTAAATCCCCGCCCAATTGAGGTAGGCCTGATTGATGTAATCACCCCAGAGCAGGCTGATCCAGCCTGCAATAGCCAGGTAGGGGCCAAAGGGGATGGGGATATTGCGGTCACGACCACGTAATAAGACCAGTGTGATACCAATGACGGCGCCAACCAGAGAGGAGAGCATTATGATTTGGGGTAGATACTGCCAACCCAGCCAGGCACCAAAGAGGGCCAACAGTTTAAAGTCTCCAAACCCCATGCCTTCCTTGCCTGTCACCAGTCGAAATAGCTGAAAGACGCTCCAAAGCGAGAGGTAGCCTGCTGCAGCGCCAATAATGGCAGACTCGGGTGTGGTGAAGGTGCCCCAGAGGCTAAGCAGCAGCCCAAGCCAGAGGAAGGGAAGGGTAATGGAGTCTGGTAGTAGTTTGTGATCAAAGTCGATCATGCTCAGAGTGATGAGTGCCCAAGTAAGGAGTAGCGCGGCTGCTGTCTGGCCGCTGATGCCAAAGCGCCAGGCCACGGCTAATGAGAGTAGGCAGGTGGTTAATTCAATCAGCGGATATCGGATTGATATGGCAGCTCCACAGCCTGAGCAACGACCTTTCAGGAACAGATAGCTGATGACAGGGATGTTCTCAATGGCTTTGATTTGATGGCCGCAGTGTGGGCAATGTGACCGGGGTTTGCTCAGAGTCAGTGGGGGTTTCTCATTGGTATCCTCTTTTTGTTGCTCGAGAAACTCCAGGCATTGAACTCGCCAATCCTGCTCCATCATGATAGGTAGGCGGTGGATGACTACATTTAAAAAGCTGCCGACAATAAGCCCAAGCAGTCCAATATATATAAAAAATGCCAGGGAATTGTGGTGCAGATAGTCAATGAAATCCATGAGGTCTTGCTCTGGTCTGGAAATTGAAGTTGTTAGTGGTTGGTTTTACTAAACCACTTGACCCAACTGGAAGATAGGCAGGTACATTGCAATAACCAACCCGCCAACCAGCACGCCCAGAACGGCCATAATAAGTGGCTCCAGCAGGCTGCTGAGAGCGTCCACGGCGTTGTCCACCTCTTATTCATAGAAATCAGCAACCTTGGCCAGCATATCATCTACAGAACCTGATTCTTCGCCAATGGCGACCATCTGGATCACCATGTGCGGAAACAGGTTTTGTTGTTTCATGGCCAGTGTCATGGTTTGACCTGTTGCAACATCCTCCCGCATACGCAGGACGGCCTCACCATAGACGATGTTGCCTGTGGCACCGGCCACTGATTCCAATGCCTCTACCAGTGGGACGCCAGCAGCAAACATGGTGGAGGTTGTGCGTGCAAACCGGGCAATGGCAGCTTTGTGAATAATGGTGCCGAAGACAGGCGCCTTTAGGAGAGCTTTGTCCAGAAGGTGGCGAAATTTACGGGATCTTTTGTAAAGGTTCCCTAAGAAAAAGCCGATACCACCTATTGCTAACAGACCAGCCCACCACCACTCCTGTACTATTTCGGATAGGTTGACCACCATGAGGGTAAATGCGGGTAGGTCTGCTCCAAATCCTTCAAAGAGTGATTGAAACTGTGGGACAACAAAGATCAAGAGAATGGTGGTAACGATAAAGGCAACGACCATTACGGCTGTAGGGTAGAAAAGGGCCTTCTTGATTTTGCCCTTGATGGCTTCTGTTTTTTCCTTGTAGGTGGCGATTTTATCCAGCAATATTTCAAGTACACCTGCCTGCTCGCCTGCTTGAACCAGGTTGCAGAACAGATCATCAAACTGGAGAGGGTGCTTGGCCAAGGCCTGAGCCAGGGTGGTGCCGCCTTCAATGTCGGCCTTAATACTCAGAAGCAAATCCTGCATGCTGGGGTTGTTGTGACCGCGGCCAACGATGTCAAAAGATTGCACCAGAGGCACACCAGCAGACATCATGGTAGAGAGCTGGCGGGCGAATATTGAAATGTCAGCAGCAGTGATCGGTTTCTTTCTGGCAGAGAACAGGGGGGCGGCTTTCTTTTTAACCTTGGTCGGTGCGATGCCCTGGCGGCGCAGCTCTGCACGCACCAGTGCAATGCTGGCTGCTCTGGTTTCGCCTTTTACCCGATTCCCGCGCTTATCAGCACCCTCCCAGGTAAAGACGTGGGCTTTAGGCGCTTTTGCTGCCTTTGCCGTTTTTCCTGCTTTTGCTGCCATAGAATCTATTCTCTTGTTACGCGGTTAACCTCTTCGAGGCTGGTGACACCAAGACTGACCTTGTTCAGGCCTGATCTGCGCAGATCCTGGATGCCTTCCTCTTTTGCCAGATCAGCAAGCTGTATGGCATTTCCACCTTCCATAATCATACGCCCCATTGCTTCCGAAACAGGCATAACCTGAAACAGACCAACCCGTCCTTTATAGCCTTTTGTGCAGTGATCGCATTCTGGACCTGCTTTGTAGATTTTAAGCTTGGGCAGCTCTTCTTTGGTAAAGCCTTCTTCCAGCAGTGCCCCTTTTGGGATGTCATCTGGAACCTTGCAGTGCTCACATAGGCGCCGAGCAAGGCGCTGAGCCATGATGAGCAACACTGAGGAGGCGATATTAAAAGGGGGGATGCCCATATTGGCTAATCGGGTCAATGTTTGTGGCGCATCATTTGTATGCAGGGTTGATAACACCAAGTGACCGGTTTGAGCCGCTTTTACTGCGATCTCGGCGGTTTCAAGATCACGTATCTCACCAACCATTACAATATCTGGATCTTGACGCAGGAAGGCCCTAAGTGCTTCTGCAAAGGTCAGTCCGGTGCTTGCATTCTGGTTGACCTGATTGATGCCAGGAACCTGAATTTCCACCGGGTCTTCTACGGTGGAGATATTGATTTCAGGGGTATTAAGCAGGTTGAGGGCGGTATAGAGTGAGACCGTTTTACCACTACCTGTTGGCCCGGTTACCAGCACCATGCCATAAGGCTTGTGGATGGCGTCCATGAAATCTTCCTGCTGTTTCTTCTCAAAGCCAAGTGCCTCAATGCCGATCTGTGCGCTGGTGGGGTCGAGGATACGCAGAACAATCTTTTCCCCATAGAGTGTGGGGCAGGTATTCACGCGAAAATCAATGGAGCGGTTCTTTGACAGCACCATTCGGATGCGGCCATCCTGGGGAACCCGGCGTTCAGCAATATTCATGCGTGACATTACCTTGACTCTGGCAGTCAGGCGGGCTGCGATATTGATGGGGGGGGAGGCTACCTCATGCAGCATGCCGTCCTGGCGAAAGCGGACGCGGAATGTCTTTTCATAAGGTTCAAGGTGTATGTCCGAAGAGCCGCTGTTAATGGCATCCAGCAGTATCTTGTTAACAAAGCGAACGACGGGGGCTTCATCAACATCCAGATCACTCTCATTTGGTGCTTCATCTTCAGCTGCAGAGATATCCAGGTTGTCCAGATCTGCATCCATCAGATCTGACATGCTGGTGTCCTGGGCCTCCAGTGCCTGCTCGATATGGCGATTGAGCTTGTCTTCCTCAACGACGACAGCTTCAGAGGCGAGGCCGGTGTTGAATTTTATCTCATCCAGTACCTGGTGGTTTGTGGGGTCTGCAACAGCAAGAAACAGCCGGTTTCCGCGTTTGACGAGTGGTAGTGCGCGGTGTGTACGAAGCAGTTTTTCCTCTACCAGGTCAACTGGGGCGGCCTCTGTGTCCAGTGCGTCAAGATCAAAGAAGGGAATGCCAAATTCTATAGATGCGGTTTCAGCAATCTTCCTGCTCTCCAATATCTTATTTTCAACCAGATGGGTCACAAAAGGAGTGCGGGTCTTTAGTGCTTGCTGAAAGGCTTTTTCGGCTTCTGGCTCACTGAGCAGTTTGCTTTGAATGAGGCAGCGAGCAAGCCCGCTAAGGTTAACTTTGGGCTGAGTTGTGGTCATTGAGTCTCAAGGTCAACTTGGTATCAAACGGGTTAAATAGTTAGTTATGTAATTTAGGCAAGAGGGATAGCGGGGTGATCTGTTTCGACCCAAAATACCCTTCCTTTATATTAGAGAACGTCATAGCTGTTTATAGCAGAGTTTTTGTTCTTTGTCGTTTTGCATAGAGTGCTGAGTCTTGATCTGTGAAGCGCAACACCTTTAATGTCCATGGCTAATTGCGGGTGTATTTGATAATTATTTTCTCATCACTAAAATCACTATGGGTAGTAGTGATGATAAAGGAGCTTTTAATGCCGTCTTTCCCTGCCTCGACCTTGCTGGTAATGTTTGCATCTCCAGAGTTCCACCCCAGCACTTTTTGAAGTTTGTCATTATCTCCCTTAACGTAGGTTTCATTATCCTCCCAATAATCCTGCAGCAGCATTTGGAGATGTTCTGCCTTTTGTGCAGCGTTATTCAGATGTGTCTGTTTGATGTATTCGGAATAAGAGGGTATGGCTATAGCGGTAATGATGCCAATAATGGCTATAGCAAACATCATTTCGAGCAAGGTGAATCCGTTAGCCTTTTTGTTGTATCGCATAGGTGGTCTCCAGAAAAAGGCGCTTTAGTTATTCGTTCCTGCGTATCTGGGTTTTCAGCTCTTTGAGACTTTTGGGTTTGAGTTTGCTAAGGGCTTCTCTTAATTCGCTGCTCAAACCCTCCAGGAAGCGCTGTTGTCTTTCTGGCTCATTGAACATCTCAAAGCGGTGATGGGTGATATCGGCAATCTTTCCCTGATTGGCATCGGGATAGGCGTAGAGCTGGCTGAGGTATCCGGGGATGCCGAAATCAATTGGGATATTTTCAACAAAGTTGTAGAGGATGTCGTAGCTTTTTGTGTTTTTTGGTGTTGCCTGGATGGCAAGGCGGATATACTTCAGTCTTTCAGGGCCATCCAGTGCCTGCGTTACTTTTTTCAGATAGATCGTGGTTTGGAGTTTTGGCGGCAGATCGTTGGTAATGGTCTCGATATCCGGTAGTTCCAATGCAGTCTTACTGGTGTAATAGGGTTGTCCGCCGATCATGGCGTGCAGCTCTTCATAGGGTGGGGTAGAGAGCGCCCAATAAAAGAAAAGCGACGCCAGGGAGCTGCTGGATATCAGCCCAAGTAGTGGCCATTGCCATTTTATTGATGTTTGAGATCCCATTGGTTTACTTTCTTAGCTGCTTGATCCGCTGTTGCAGTTCAGCCTCGCTGTGCAGTGTGGGGCGTGAGCCAATCTGCAGGTTATCCCAGTTTACCTCTGCATTGAGTAGGGCACCCTTATGCAGGGATACCCTGGAGCGTTTGTCGGCATGGATAGCGGACTCGGTTATGCCAAAGGCGCGTTTGATTATAACCTCTCCCCCTGCTGAATAACGGGGGTTTTTATTGTAGAGTGCGATGCTGTCTCCCCGCTGATTAGAGAAGCTCATCTCTTCAATCGTTGCCTGTGTGCGGTCCTTGACTGCCAGGCCGATTTGACAATCATCAGCCAGCGTCTGCGTGATAACTACTGTCGACTCCTCGCCGGCGGAGATACATTTGTCACCGCTGTGGCTGATCAGTATGCCGCTCAATGCCACTTCGGATGTCATCATGTCGATGCCATCGTTGCCACTGTTGATGAAGGTGGAGTTATTGATTTCGATCTTTGATATGTCGGTATCGAGGGCATCTGAGGCTGAGCGAAGGAACAGGCTGTTTTCAATCCTGCCCTTGGAGTAGGCGATGTGCAGGTTGTCATCCCCTATCAGATTATCACTGAAGCGTGCATGGGTGATGGAGAATTCATTGACGCCATGAATATCGAACTGTCCGGGGTAGTGGATCAGATTATGCTGCAGCAGCGAGCCGCCGCTGACCTCGACATAGGCCAACCGACTGCCGCTGGCACTGGCACCCTGGATTACTATGCTGTTCCAGGGGGTATCTGAATTTGGTGTGCGGGTGAAGCGTATAGGGTGCTCTGCTGTGCCTTCTGCCAACAGTGGGCAGTAAAATATGAGTGATGCCCCTGCTGCAAGCTGGAAATGGGTGCCCGGTTTTACACGTACCTCACTGCACCGTTCAAATATCCGCTTGCCATCTACCGGGATCGTGCCAGATAGCGTAATCGCCGGAGGGGGTGGGCCAATCTGGTCGGGCAGCGTCCAGGGGTGGATCGAGTCGGCTGGCTCCGGTTGCTCCGATGCAGGATCGATTTCTGTGATTTCGACGCTTTGGCCTGTGATGGCATTGATCCCTTTTATAGCTCCGCTTTTTGGTGTGCCGCTGAGAACAATATAGTCATAGGTCAGGGTTGCCGGGACTAGCTCATATTCTCCGTGTTGCCGTCTCTCTTGTGTTGTGAGTC
>JAJRZI010000111.1 GCA_024275295.1 Gammaproteobacteria bacterium
AACTGTTCTTTGCGGGTCTTCTTGCGGAATTTCTCGAAGTTAGTATCGGCAAAGGTTTGTTGGCGCATGTCAGATTCTAGCGTTCTTAGGAGGATGCGGTATTATCGCTCAAAATACGGAATTAATCAGAGGTTCCTTAAATGTCTGAAACTCAGACACAACCTCAACGCCTGCCATTAAGTAGGTGGGTTCCTGCTCTGCATTTTGTATGCGCTGTTCAGTCGGCTGGCTTGAAAACCCAATTTTATACAGATCATCTATTTCTTGAATCTTGGGGTCTGCACTTAAAGAGCGCAGTACATAGATATACCCTGTTGCCTCATCTTCCCCAGAAACCTGTTCAGGCTCAATTTCCAGCTCGGCCTGTTTTGCATCAATAACCTGCCTGCTGTGTTCATCCTTCCAGAAGGCTGCAGCAAGTGAGCGCAGAAGCATGTGAGACTCTGTTCCATTCTCAAAAACACAGTAAAGCCGAGCATTTACATTGCCAAAGTTCTTTTTCTCTTTTTCACCAACATTTGCCACATATACCAGCATTCCCTGCAGGATAAACATCTCACCAACTGCTATTTGCAGTTCACTCTCAAACTTTCTTGTTATCTTCTCACCTGATACCAGACCGGCATGGTAAGCCTTAAACAGCGGCTCAAATTGTTCAAACTCATCACAGGGTTTACGTTTTGCAATGTGGTCTGGCATATCGAGTGTTTTCGGTACATTCCTAAGCTGGAATATTTCATTAGGATCCCCCTCACCTGGCAGGTCATTATCTAGCAACCCTAGAACATCATCCTCCAACACATCATCTATTGTATTGATCTCTTTTGGCTCTGGTGCTGTGACATCAGCAAGCAAATTGAAAGTGTCATACTCTGCCAAAGCAGCGGCCTTATCTGGGCTTTCCCGTAGCCCTTTCAAGCGGCTATAAAGACGGCGCTCTTTAATATCCCTGCTGGCTGTTGGCTCATGCCCATGCTCTTCCATATAAGCGTTAATCTCTTTGAATGATTCAACCAATCGAGCATCAGCACTCATCACTGATGATACCTTCGGCTTTATATCCAGCAAGCCAAGTGGATCATCATTCAGAATGGCCTCAAGCTCTTTGATAAAGTCAGTCATTCAGAACTACCAGCAGCCCGTTGGCGCTTTCTGTTTCTAAGATGCACCAAGGCTTCAGCCATTCTCCTTTACAGTGGATCAGTTGCGTTAAGAGCTGGCTCCCGGTTATGTTTTTTTACAAAAGGCCCGATCTTGTCACGATAGAGAATGACAGCCTCTTCATCTGTCATCTGAATGCGGCCTGCATCAATAGTTTCCTGAATCACCTTCAGCAGCTTGGCGGTTACTGACTTTGAAAGCACCTCAAACGCCTTCTGGAAAGGATTTACCCTATCAATCAAATCAATATGCAAATCTTCAATGTTGACGAATTTCCCTGCCATCCTCACAAAACGCTTATCACCAACCTCTTTTATCTCACCATTCTTGATTACCGAATCAGCCACGACATGCTGGCGAATCTCTTCCACCTCTTCATCAGTCAGTTCAGGGTATTTGGTTTGAATGATTTTTGGGATCATCACCTTATTGATCACCTCTGGATCAATAAACTCACCGGGCAACGCCTGCAGCGTCTTGTTGTCCTGCAGAATAGCGGCCTTCAGATCATTTAGATCAGATTCAACAATATCTTTAACCCGTTGTGAGCTTGGCTCTTTAAAGCCCCTAATCTTGATAGTGCCTTCTTCATCCTCTTCATCATCAAAACGCTTGGTTTTAAATTTGAAGTTAGGGGCAAGCACCTGCTCCATCAGTAGGGATGCAGTAATTGCCTTGAGCATATTGTTGACTGCAACTTTGACCTCATCATCAACAGCATCAGGCTGGGCAATCAAGTTGGTAAACTGGGCATTGTTTTTATTGTTACTGTCACGGGTTGCCCGCCCAATGATCTGGATAATCTCAGTCAGAGAGCCGCGATACCCCACTGTCAGGGCGTGTTCACAAAACGGCCAATCAAAGCCCTCTTTCGCCATACCCAGAGCAATGATCAAATCCATATCATCTATAGCATTCATCCTACGCAGATAGGCAACAATTTTGTCCCTGCTTTTAGGGTTATCATTGACCAGATCGGCTACCTTGATAACCTTGCCATCACTATGGCGTTCGACTGAGATAACCCCAGTTTCAGAATCTTGGGCGGTCATTGTTCCAACAATTCCAATAATGCGCATAACCTCATTATTCTTATCTTTGGTTGACTCACCGGCATTAACATTGGGAATGTGGAGAATGGTCTTCTTATCGGTATCCAGCACCTCATCAATGGCACTTAGATAGCGCCCCTGGTAGAAGTGATAACCTATACCCAGGCTCTTTAGATAGGTGTATCCATTCAACTGCTCATAATAGTTATGGAACCTCTGAATAATTACCTTTAAATATTCACCAATCGATTGATATAGATGTTACTGATAATCATTACAGTTTAATTTGCCCGTATAAGTCCGGTTTTTAGGCATTTTTTCATTTAAAAAGGCCTTTTCTGGCCTTCTATCCGATTTTTAGGCGCACTGAGCTT
>JAJRZI010000013.1 GCA_024275295.1 Gammaproteobacteria bacterium
GAACCTTTACATCCTCCCAGGCAAGCCGCTCAATCATATCGACCGAGTGCACAAGAAAACCCTGCACATGTTTGTTGTACTCGGTAATGATCAGGATACCGGGAGCATCATCTGTCTGAACACCACAAAATTTTGGCAGATTGATAACCGGGATCACCTGCCCACGAAGACTAACCACACCCGCAACAGATGGTGGCATTTCAGGTGCCTGGGTAATCTCTGGAACCAGCATCACCTCTCTGACCTTAAATACGTTGATGCCGTAGGTTTCAACCCGACCCGAGCAATTGTCCTTACCCAGGCTAAAAAGCAGGACTTCAAGCCGGTTGGTGCCAGCAAGACGGGTTCGGTCATCTACTGACTGAATGAAATTTGCCATTATATTACCCTCGGATTCCTAAAAGTTGAGATACAAGCAGCCAGCCACTCACATCGTTAATCTAACTTATTGCATAGTTTATCGGTCGAAATTCAAAAAGCATTAGGAATTATTCTCATAAGAGAAACAGCCCATCCGATACACTATAATCAGAGGCCTTAATCTCAGCATACTGTTAGTGTTATCATATAGCGGCAACGAGATGCAGTCTTTTATATGGGGGCACTCAAAGGCGCGGACATCCTTTTCCAGGGTCTCCATGAATGCCCGGTTTAGCGTTAACAATCCCGACAATATGGGGAAGAATATATGACAATTGATGCCCTTGAGAACATGCTTAATGAGATGGGCCTCAACAATTTAGGCGACATTCACTGGAACTCCTCCACGAGTCAGCTGTATGAAGACGCCATTCGCCGTGGCGAGGGGTTTCTGGCCCATCTGGGGCCACTGGTTACCCGGACAGGCTGCTTTACCGGGCGCTCTCCAAATGACAAATTTGTCGTTGATGAGCCAGAGAGTAAAAAGCAGGTTTGGTGGAGCAAGGTTAACAAGCCTTTCTCTGAAGAGCAGTTTGATGCGCTTTTTAAACGTGCCTGCAATTTTCTGGAAGGGCGCAACATCTTTGTGCAGGATCTTCTGGTCGGTGCAGATAAAGAGTACGAGTTGCCGATTCGCGTCATTACACAGGATGCCTGGCATGCACTCTTTGCCCGTAATATGTTTATCCGCCCTGAAAACTTTGGGCGCAAACTTGGGGTGGATGAGCCGCGTTTTACCGTATTGCATGTGCCGCATCTGAATGCAGTGCCAAGTGTGGATGGCACCAATTCCGAAGCCTTCATTATTGTCCATTTTGCAAAGCGCCAGATCCTGATTGGTGGCACCCAGTATGCGGGTGAGATCAAGAAATCCATCTTCTCTGTTATGAATTATCTCCTGCCACAGCGGGAGGTGCTGTCGATGCATGCCTCGGCAAATGTTGGAGAAGCGGGTGATGCGGCGGTCTTTTTTGGCCTGTCAGGCACAGGTAAAACCACGCTCTCTGCCGATCCTAATCGTAAATTGGTGGGTGATGATGAACATGGCTGGGGTGAGAACGGTATCTTTAACCTGGAAGGTGGCTGTTACGCCAAGGTGATCAATCTTTCCAAAGAGAAAGAGCCGATGATCTTTGAAACAACACGCCGCTTTGGCACCATCCTGGAAAATGTAGGGATGGAGTTCAGTACTCGCCGGCTTGATCTGGATGACAATAAGCTGACTGAGAACACCCGTGCGGCATATCCCATTACCCATATTCCCAATGCGATCTATCCGGGAATAGCAACACACCCAAAGAATATCATTATGCTGACCTGTGATGCCTTTGGTGTGATACCGCCGATTTCGCGCCTTACGCCAGAGCAGGCGATGTACCACTTCCTGTCAGGCTATACCGCCAAAGTAGCTGGCACCGAGCGGGGTGTTACTGAGCCACAAGCGACCTTCAGTACCTGTTTTGGTGCGCCTTTCATGGCATTGCATCCGAGTGTTTATGGCCGACTGCTGGGTGATAAGATCAAGCGCCACGATGTACGTTGCTGGCTGATCAATACCGGCTGGTCTGGTGGTCCCTATGGTGTGGGTAAGCGTATGGATATCAGTCTGACCCGGGCGATGTTGAAGGCGGCACTGTCAGGTGAGCTGAATGATGTAGATGTGGTTGAAGATCCAATCTTTGGATTGCCGGTGCCAGAGACCTGTCCGGGTGTGCCATCAGACGTGCTGCATCCTGCCAATACCTGGGAAGATAAAGCCGCCTATGAAAAAAAAGCGAAGGAGCTGGCCAAGGCCTTCCATGAAAACTTTATTGAATACTCTGATATGGTTTCACCTGAAGTCAATGCAGCTGGGCCACAAGTAGGTTAGTTGTTGATCTAGTACTACAAGGCGCCTTGGGCCTCCCAGGGCGCCTTTTTTATGATGGGCCAGATTGCCCAATAAAATATTGAGGCTACAATGAAAATAACCATCATTTCCATTGCCTGTCTTTTGCTCTTCGGCTCAGCTGGTATAAACGCTGCTGACAAGAGTGACATTAAAAAACATTGGGTCAATGCAGAATCATCAGCCATCTCTGATGATGAGCCATCCGCACTTGAGCGGTTTAAAACCGAAGCACCAAGCTACATTGGCATTGAAAACTGCAAGATTTGTCACATGCCACACTTTGCTTCATGGAAGAAAACTCGGATGTCAAAAGCCTTTGAGCTGCTTAAGCCAGGGGTACGCGCAAAGGCAAAGCACCAAGCGGGGTTGGATCCTAACCATGACTACACCAAATCACCAGAATGTATCCATTGTCACACCACGGGGTATGGCAAGCCAGGCGGCTTTATCAGCATGGAAAAGACGCCCGAGATGATTAATGTGCAGTGTGAGATGTGCCACGGGCCTGGCAGTCACTATGCTGAAATGATGTTGAAAAAGCGCGGCACCTATAAGCGAGAAGATTTCATGGCCATCGGCGGCATGACCATGCCTTCACCCGACAATAATGTCTGCACCCAGCAGTGCCACAATCAGTCCAGTCCCTTTATCAACTCTGGTTTTGAGTTTAAATTTGAAGACAGGAAGGCCAGCGGAACCCACCGTCACGATATCAAATATATCGATATGCCTTTTGACTGGTAGCGGCCTGCATTCCGGGTCTGGCTATTCCGTCGGACCCGGATGCAGTTTGAATCACATCGGCTGGGTAATGGTGAAAGCACCACGGATATCACCCGCTTTGTAGCCACGTGCCTGATCCTGAGGATAGAGTTTATCCAAGGCCTCTGCGATCTTGGGATCAATCATGGTGCCATGACAGGCAAGGCATGGTTTCTTGGCCGTGGGGATGGCTTTCATATACCGAAAGAGCTGTTTGCCATTCTGTGTGACCACCTCATAATGCTCCATCTTCATGGGGTTTTCGCCTGCGGCCTTGCGGGCCTCAAACTCTTCCAATACAGATCGTTCCCAGGCATCCGGGGCATTGGCACTATTGCGGGGCTTTAAGCTAGTGCGGCCTATTAGCCAACCATTCTTTTCAGAATGTCTCTTAGCAATACCCATGGCATTGATATTACAGACCTTGATAGCTGCTAATGGGCCACCTCTTTTCAAGGCCCCTTTGAGCTCTCCACCAAGAGTGCTGGCAAAACCTTTGATGGCGGCACGACTCGCATTCACACGCGAAGTAAAATCCTCTGCTCCGGCTGGGGCTGTAGAGAGGCAAACCATTAGGCTCAATAGAGCTATCTTTTTCACTGTGCTTCTCCTTTTAAAAGCAGGCTTGTTACCACTGTATAGCGCAGTACAGCTTAAAATGCCGGGCCAGGTTTTTTACCCAGCTTTTTAAGGAATTGCGCCAGTTGGCAGAAACGGGTAAATGCCGCTTGAAACATATTGGCACCCACAAAGGCAGCCAACCATAACCAGTTGAGTGAATGCAGTTGGGAGAGGGCAAGGCTGATAAGGATCATTGCGCCTGCAAAGGCCAGTACGATGCGCTCTATACTCATAGTGTATCTCCAGATGTTACGATATGCTTGATAAGTATATTAGACTCTACTAATATACTTATCAAGCACTATTTTTAATCTGGTTTTAATGGATACTGTAAACATGAATGAGCACAGAAGTAATCCTCTAGTCCGTTACTCCGTGGATAACCCTAAAATAATCACCTGGATGATGAGCCTATCCACCCTATTGCTCATTCTGCTGGCACTTATGCCCACTCTATGGCCAGGCACCTTTAATATTTTGAACCCACTGAGGGTGGACACCGATCCAGAGAATATGCTCTCGATTGATGAACCCGTGCGGGTTTTTCATAATGAGAGCAAGCAGACCTTTACACTGCGTGACATGGTCGTGATAGGGGTTGTCAACCCAAAGCATCCAGAGGGTGTCTTCAATCCCGCCTCACTGCAGCATATCCATGAATTGACCGAATTTGCCAAGACCCTCACCTGGCCCGACCCAGAGCACCCTGGAAAGCAGATGGGTGTAGTTGAGGTGGATATTTTAGCCCCCTCAGTAGTGGACAATATTGAGCAGGGTGGCATGGGTGTAGTGAACTTCAGCTGGCTGATGCCCAAGCCACCCACCACACAGGAGAGGGCACTGGCCGTACGGGAAAAGGCGCAACGCATACCACTGCTCAACGGCACGGTAGTGAGTGAGGATGGTCTGGCTATTGCCCTCTACCTGCCACTGACCGACAAAGATCTCAGCTATCAGGTGCGTGAAGCGCTGCTGGAGAAGATTGCAACCTGGGAAGGTTCGGGTGATGAGTTTCACATCACCGGCCTGCCGGTGGCGGAAGATACCTTCGGAGTCGAGATGTTCTACCAGATGGCCATCTCTGCCCCGTTGGCGATGCTGGTGATCTTCCTGCTGCTGTGGTGGTTTTTCAAGAAGTTGAGCCTGGTTACAGCGCCGATGATTCTGGCCATGGTCTGCTCACTGACCACCATGGCCTTGCTGATTATCTCGGGTAATACCATCCACATCATGAGTTCCATGATCCCGATCTTCATTATGCCCATTGCGGTACTGGATGCGATTCATATCCTGTCAGATTTCTTTGATGAGTATCAGAAGCGCAAGGATCGACGGGAAACCATCCTCTATGTGATGCAGCATCTCTTCACCCCAATGCTCTTCACCACCCTGACCACCATGGCCGGTTTTGCCTCACTGCTAATGACACCGATCCCGCCGGTACAGACATTTGGACTGTTTATATCAATAGGTGTATTTCTGGCCTGGTTCTGGACCATCATCTTTATCCCGGCTTTTATCATGTTTATCCCGGAAGAGAAGTTGGCCAATTTTGGACACCAGACAGATGATGCTCAGGATACCGGCCTGATGAGCCGTCTGTTGAGTGCCTCTGGCCAGTCAATCTACCGGCATGCCCGATGGGTTCTAATAGGCACGGGTATAGCCATGGTAGTGGGGCTGTACGGCATTAGTCAGATCAACATCAACGACAATCCCATTAAATGGTTTGATACCGATCACCCTATACGGGTGGCAGATAAGGTGCTAAATGAACACTTTGGCGGTACCTATCTGGCCTATCTGGAGCTTGCCCCCGGAGAATCAACCAACACCCTGGCAGCGTATGCCCAAGGTATGCAGCAGCGAATAAAGACACAGGGTAACAGGCTGGCTGAAGAGGGCATCCCCAATAGCGACCCTGTATTTGAGCAACTGGCTGAGCAGGCTGTATCCGCAGTGTCAACGGCACAAAATAAGACGGGATTATTAGCTGTGCTTGATGACTATATAAATAAACAGTTGGATAGCGTCACTGATGAAATGTTTGATGCCTGGGATGAGGCGCAGTTGTTTGTTGATAGTGAGCGGCAGCGAGATGAGACCTTCAAGCAGCCAGAGGTATTGCGTTATATCAGCGGCCTCCAAACCTATCTGGCCTCACTGGATGTGGTGGGCAAATCAAGCTCGGTAGCCGATGTAGTAAAGACGGTCTACCGGGAGTTGCTGATGGGCAAGGATGATGCCTTCCGCATCCCGGATAGCGCCAATGCCGTAGCGCAAACACTGATCACCTATCAGAACAGCCATCGCCCGCAGGATCTCTGGCACTTTGTCACGCCAGATTATCGAAAGGCTACCGTACTGGTACAGCTGACCAGCGGTGATAACCAGGACATGGCCTATGTCGAGGCGCAGGTAAAACGCTATTTTCAGGATAATCCACCACCGATTGCATTGTCCCACCGCTGGTTTGGACTCACCTATATCAATGTCATCTGGCAAGATAAGATGGTGGCCGGTATGGCTGTAGCCCTTGCCGGTAGTTTTGTGGTGGTACTGGTGATGATGATCGTGCTGTTTCGATCCTTCCTGTGGGGTCTTCTTGCCATGATTCCTTTGACGGTCACAGTATGGGTTATCTATGGTGTCATTGGGCTTATTGGTAAGGATTATGATATGCCGGTGGCGGTACTCAGTGCGCTCAGCCTGGGCCTGGCGGTGGATTATGCCATCCATTTTCTGTCCCGTTCCCGTCAATTGCAGAGAGAGCATGGCCATTGGCGTGACACCATCGCCTATGTATTTGCAGAACCCGCCAGGGCCATCACACGCAACGCCATCGTAGTGGGCTGTGGATTTCTACCACTGCTGGCCGCACCACTGGTACCCTACCAAACAGTAGGCATATTTATTGCAGCAATCCTGCTACTGGCCGGTATTGCATCACTGTTGATACTGCCAGCATTGATCACACTGCTTGAACCCTACCTGTTTCGTAAAAAAGTAGGAGGCTGAACCATGCACATCCTTAACCTGTTAATCGCTTTACCGCTCCTTGCTGCATCTGCTGTAGCAACCGCATTACCAACGGTGAATGAGATCGTAAATCACAGCAATATGATCACCTACTATCAAGGACAGGATGGGCGCGCCCAGATCAAGATGACCATCACAGACAGTCAGGGACGTAAACGGCAGCGACGGCTGACCATCCTGCGTATTGATGATGCCAAGAGTGATGCAGTAGAAGGGCAGGCCTATCTGGGTGGGCAGAAGTTTTATGTCTACTTTCATCGCCCGGCCGATGTCAGCAAGATGGCCTTTCTGGTCTGGAAACATCTGGATCAGGATGATGACCGCTGGCTCTATCTGCCTGCACTGGATCTGGTGAAACGGATCGCAGCCTCAGATAAACGCACCAGTTTTGTGGGCTCGGATTTCTTCTATGAAGATGTCTCCGGTCGTCGTCTGGATGAAGATACCCATGAGTTGGTTGAGACCACAAAGAGCTACTATGTCATAAAGAACACACCAAAGGATGCAGCGGGCGTTGAGTTTTCCTACTATAAGATGTTTATCCATAAAAAGAGCTTTATCCCGGTACAGGTAGAATACTACGATAAGGCCGGTGTTAAATACCGTGTGGCCAAGGCGCTAGGGGTAAAGACAATCCAGGGCTATCCGACTGTGACCAGGGCAGCAATAGAAAACCTGAAAACAGGAAGCACAACAGTCATGGAATACTCCAGGGTTGAATATGATATTGGACTCGATGATGCACTGTTTACCGAGCGATATCTGCGCAAGGCACCACGTAAACAGCTGAGGTAATATTCAGGTGCCAACAGGTGAATATTAATATAGACAGATGGATAGTTTTTACAGCACTCCTATTGTGTTCAGTGGCTGTCTCTGCAACAGAACCCATTCTGCCCAGTGGGTTAAAGGATCTCTCACCTGAACCTGATCTACCCGCAGGCATTGGGGATGCTATAGACAGTACATTTGATGCAGATATTCCATCAGACCCAGGCATTGAGATTGGCGGTTTTGTAGAGCTAAGAAGCGGGCAATGGATTGACCGGCATCATTATCAAGAACAAAGGCCACTCAATGAAGCGCGTCTACAGCTTAAGCTTGAACAAGAGCTCTCCATTTTCACCTTCGCAGCGACTGCAGATTTTATCTATGATGATGTTGCCAATGAGCGGAATATTGCATTAGAGAGCGGCCGGGGTTGGCTTGATCTTCGTGCAGCCAATGTCGTCTTTTCACCCGCACCTTTTATGGATATTCGGTTGGGTCGCCAAACGCTGACCTGGGGAACAGGCGATCTTATCTTTATCAATGATCTCTTCCCCAAGGACTGGAATGCCTTTCTTATTGGACGCGATGTTGAATATCTTAAAGCACCATCAGATGCACTTAAGGTTTCCCTGTTTCATAATATAGCCAATCTGGATCTTGTCTATACGCCACGTTTTGATGCTGATCGTTATATTGATGGTTCACGCGCCTCCTATTTCAGCTCAACACTAAACCGCACAGCGGGCACAGATGCGGTTACAAAAGTTGATCGACCCAATGATTGGCTGCACGATGATGAGCTTGCGCTAAGACTGTATCAAAATATAGGCGCATACGAGCTGGCACTCTATGGCTATGATGGCTTCTGGAAAAGTCCGGGAGGATTTGATCCCACCACTGGCCGCGCCCTGTTTCCTGGCCTGGCTGTATATGGAGCCAGTATCCGTGGCCCACTGGCAGCGGGCATCGCAAATGCCGAATGGGGTTATTACGACTCAAAGGATGATCACAGTGGTCATGACCCCATGATCAACAACAGTGAACAGCGCCTGCTCATCGGCTATGAGCAGTAACTTGTAACCAACCTGACCCTTGGTGTGCAGTATTATCTTAAACGCATGGAGGATTACGCAGACTACCGCTATGCACTCCCGGCAAACTCATCCCCTGCACATCGTAGTCGGCAAGAGTACACGGCACGAGTGACCTGGCTGACCATGAATCAAAACCTGATCTGGTCGCTCTTCAGCTTCTATTCGCCATCAGATGATGATGGCTATCTGCGAGCAAAGCTACACTATAAATATGATGATCATCTCTCTCTGGAGCTGGGAGGCAATCTCTTTTGGGGTGATAATAACCGCACATTCCTTGGCCAGTTCCAGAATAATGATAATCTCTATACTGCATTGAGATATAGTTATTAAATTGAGAAGAGCATAAATGAGCAACAATACGAATTGTGAACTACCGGATTCAAACCCACCATCAGATGAGATTCGCACCCTGCTGTCAGAGGCAAAAGCGATTGCCATTGTAGGGCTGTCAGACAAGCCGGATCGCGCCAGCAACAGGGTGGCTGTCTACCTTAAAAAACAGGGGTACAAGGTCATCCCGGTCAATCCTGTAAAGGAGGAGATACTGGGTGACAAATGTTATCCAACACTCACAGATATTCCAGAGCCGGTAGATATTGTGGACATCTTCCGCAAGGTCGATGCAATACCGGAAATTGTAGATGCAGCCATCAAAATCTCAGCTAAAGCCGTATTGATGCAATTGGGGCTGGCGCATCATGAGTCAGCAGAGAAAGCACGCCAGGCCGGCTTGATTGTGGTGCAATCCAAATGCACAAAGATCGAGCACGAAAGGTTGCAGCAAGGGTGATTTATAGCGAAAAACAGCCCCAAAAGCATCATAAATATTCCGCCAGCCCTCTATCCTTCCTGGGCCGTACCCCTACTTGCATCACAAATATTGACCATCCCCACTCAAACACCGCAACTATCGGCCGATAATCTATATAAATACCAAGCCTGAACCTCAGTGCTTTCTTTTGACCATTTTGAATATAGGAATAAAATCCCCTGCACCATAGAGAAGCGAGTAGACTCAAGCCATTATGGACTACGAACCAGAAACAGAGATTAACGACTCAGCCTACAGCTGGTCTGTGCGGCTTTTTTCAATTCTTGAAAAAATGCTCAGCATCAATATCAGGATGCACCATGATAAGGGGCAGCTGGCTCAAGGTGAGATCTTCCTGTTTAACCACTTCGCACGCTTTGAAACCTTCATTCCACAATCTCTGATCTATAAAGAGACAGGCGCCTACTGCAGATCTGTCGCCTCCAGTGAGTTTTTTACCGGGGATGATCTGTTTTCCAACTATCTGCTCGGTGTCGGCGCTGTACCCCATAATTACCCTCGACTGATCCCTTATCTTGCAGGAGAGATTCTGCGCGGACGTAAAATTATCATCTTCCCGGAAGGGGGAATGGTCAAAGATCGCCGTGTCATCGACCGAAGAGGTGGCTATAGCATCTATTCGCGCATCGCTATGGAGAGACGCAAACACCACACCGGGGCCGCTTTACTCTCACTAACGCTGGACATCTACAAAAAAGCCATCCTGCAGGCCCAAAAGCAGGAGGATTACACAAAATTAGAAAAATGGGCTGCTGAATTAAAAATGGACAATGCTGAGTCTCTGGTCACAGCTGCTTTGCGCCCCAGCACTATTGTGCCAGCCAACATCACCTTTTATCCCATGCGCGTGGGTGACAACCTGCTAAAACGAAGCGTCGAACTCTTCAACAAAGGCATCAGTCGACGCCTGTCAGAAGAGCTGCTGATCGAAGGCAATATCCTGTTTAAAAACACAGATATGGACATTCGCCTAGGCGACCCTATCCATACCGACCAGTTCTGGGGATGGCTTGACCGTCAACTCATTGAACAGGCCGCATTTCATTTCGATAGCATTGACGATATTTTGGAACCCAATAACAACAAGCGCCTGATTGGGGGGCTGCGAGCTAAACGCATTCGCCATAAGGCACTCGCGCTGAGGGATGAATACATGCATATCATGTATTCACAAATCACCGTCAACCTCAGTCACCTCGCCTCCAAGATCATCTATGAACTGCTTGATCGCGGGCAGACCAGCATTGACTACGATAGTTTTCATCAGATGCTCTACCTGGCTGTAAAACGGGCGCAGAACGAAACAGGCATCATCCTGCATCGCAGTCTCAAAAACCCTGAGGCCTATGGCAATCTGGTAGAGGGTGAGTGCAAAGGACTAGATCAATTTATCAAAACCGCCTCCTCCCTGGGGCTGATTGAGCAGGAGAATCATCAATACCATTTTCTACCCAAGCTATGCGACGAGCATGCCTTTGATGACATCCGCACAGAAAACCTGGTCGCAGTCTACGCCAATGAAGTTGCCCCTCTCAGTGCTATCCGCACCATCATAAAAGAGGCCATTGATAGCGCAAAACAGCTAACGGACAAAAAACTGGCCCTACTTCGCTTTGATGATGAGCTCACCTCCTATAACTGGGACAAAGCCTATTTCAGCAAACCCAGACATCAGGAGTTAAATAATAAGGAGACCGCCACCCAATCTGGTGAGCCTTTTCTGCTTTTACCTGATAACCACAAACAACTGGGCATCGTGCTAACGCACGGTTTTCTGGCCTCACCCGCCGAAGTTCGAGCATTTGGCAAACGATTGGCCACGCTTGGCTACCCGGTTATAGGGCCACGCCTAAAAGGCCACGGCACATCACCATGGGATCTCAGAAAACGCACCTGGGAGGATTGGCTGGCATCAGTGGCGCATGCCTACCAGATAATGAGCGGGCTTACCGAGAAGGTATGCATTGTAGGATTTTCTACCGGTGGTGCGCTGGGCCTACAGCTCGCCTCAACTCAACCAGACCAACTGGCTGGCATTGCTGCACTTGGGGTTCCAATAAAATTCCGCAACAAGAATATGTCCTTTGTTGTACCCGTCGTTCATGGTGCCAACAAACTGGTTAAATGGATCTCTTCTTATGAAGGCGTCATACCCTTTCGCCCCAACAGATCTGAACACCCGGACATCAACTACTACTCCATGCCGCTGCACAGTCTGTTTGAGCTGGGCCAGATGGCCAGCGCAGTAGAATCAAATCTGGGGAATGTTCACTGCCCAGTCTATCTGATACAAGGCGATGAAGATGCCATTGTAGACCCTCGTAGCACACAGATCGTCTACGACAAAATCAGCAGTGAAGATAAAGATCTGCTCATGATACCCACCAAACGCCATGGCATCCTGCATGATGATATAGAGGGGACTCAGGATCAGGTTATTCAGTTTATAAAACGGATGGAGACAGAATAAATCATTGGTAGCATACAAAAAACGCTCATCCGACTTAGGCCGGATAAGCGTTTTGATTAGTCAGCTATCTCTCTATCTTTTACGTAACTTGAAGCCCAGTAAACCGGAAGCAAGCAGAAGAACCGTAGCAGGCTCAGGGACATTATTATTGCTACTATCAAGGATTGGGGTCTGAAATACAACTGGCGTATCAACACCTATGTTACTTACAAAAGCAAGACCCGTTACAAATGCCCCCGGGTCATTCTCATCCACTGGAGGATTGATGCCCAGCAGACGGAATCTGTCAACACCACCCGAAGCAAAGGTATAGGCCCCACTGCCAGCCAGTGTAGCTCCGGTACCACCCCAGACAGTCCCATCCCACAGCCACACACTTACAGCACTCCCCCCATACGAACCTGGTAGCAGTACCGATGCAAAATTAGGTGTGCCTGCACCTATCTCATACTCATACCCAACTGCTGAGGGAGGGTCAATCCAAACCACACTGCCTGCATCAAGTTCAGGAAGATCAAATTGCCATCCACCATCACTCGTGGTCCACCCACCCGTTTCATCCAACGGTGGCATTAACGGGCAATTAGCAGCCTTACCAGAACCATCATCATCCTCGCAATCTATCGCTACCGCTTGAACAGAACCCATTACAGACAACAACGCAAATCCAACAACAATTCCAGCAACTGTTTTTTTCATACAACCTTCTACCTTCCCGTTGAATCGGGGTTATTTTTAATTGACCAGCAATTTACACATGCACTCCTGCAATTACCATGCCCATCAATATTGTTCTTTAACAACAGCAACTTACATATCTGCAATGGATTAAACCCTGAAAAACTGTAAATTTTTCTGACACTATTGAGATAATACCCGGCGCACCCTTAGGGGTATTAGTTACGCCGCTTTGGCATATTCCCGGTAAAAACACAGGGTTATATCGAATTCGCTACCCACTTTTAACACCTGCAATAAGTGTAAAAAATATTGACAGCTTTCATGCCTGCCGATCCAGGCGCCGGTACCCTATGGCCTCACTCAGATGCGCTACTTGAATTTCACTCTGGTCATCCAGATCAGCAATGGTGCGCGCCACCTTTAGAATACGGTGATATGCGCGGGCTGAAAGCCTCAGCTTCTCCATCGCCCGATGCAACAAAGCGCGGCCCGCATCATCCAGCACACAGACATTCTCCACTTCACGGGAACTTAAAGCACTGTTTGGACGACCAGTGCGCTGCAGCTGGCGCTTTCGGGCAGTCTCAACCCGCTCACGGACAGTGGCACTCTCCTCTACAACCTCTTCAGTGGGACGATGCAGCATCTCTGTAGGCAGCCGGGGAACCTCAATATGCATATCAATGCGATCCATCAGCGGCCCTGAGATACGATCACGATAGCGGGCAATCTTATCTGCACTGCACCTGCAGTTGCGGCTGTTATCCCCAAGATAGCCACAGGGGCACGGGTTCATTGCCGCAATCAACTGAAATCTTGCTGGAAACTCCGCCTGCCTGGCAGCCCGTGAGATGGTAATACGGCCTGATTCCAGTGGCTCTCGCAACACCTCCAGCACTCGCCGGTCAAACTCCGGCAACTCATCCAGAAACATCACGCCATTATGAGCCAGTGAGATCTCACCCGGCCGGGGATTACTGCCACCACCCACCAATGCCACACCCGATGCCGTATGATGCGGCTGCCGGAATGGTCGGCAAGACCAATATTCTGCACTGAAACCTTGATCACTGACTGAAAGCACAGCCGCTGTTTCCAGCGCCTCTGCTTCTGTCATAGAGGGCAGAATGCCCGGCAGACGACTGGCCAGCATGGATTTACCCGTACCTGGAGGGCCAATCATCAGTAGGCTGTGGTTGCCAGCTGCCGCAATTTCCAGCGCCCGTTTGGCATGTGGTTGGCCGCGCACATCGGATAGATCAGAACCAGAAACAGGCGTTCTGCTTTTTGGCGGGGTCGTATAGCGTGGGATACGACCACCTTGAGTCAGGTGTTCGCAGATCTCCAGCAAATGTCTTGCCGGATAGATATCAAGACCACTCACAAGCGCAGCTTCAGCAGCACTCTCCTGCGGCACCACCAATGCCCGGCCTGCATCACGCGCAGCCAAAGCAACCGGCAGCACACCTTTCACCTGTCTCAACTCACCCGAGAGCGCCAACTCACCAATAAATTCATATTGACTCAGTGTCTCACCAGGGATCTGTCCAGAGGCTGCCAGCACCCCCAATGCAATCGGCAGATCAAAACGCCCGCCCTCCTTTGGGAGATCGGCTGGCGCCAGATTGATGGTGATTCTGCGGGCAGGGAACTCGAACCGGGAGTTGACCAGCGCACCACGCACCCGGTCTTTACTCTCCTGCACTGCTTTTTCGGGAAGCCCAACGATAGAGAGTGCGGGAAGCCCGTTGGCCAGATGCACTTCGACATCCACTAAAGGGGCATCGATACCCTCACGGGCGCGACTGTAGAGTAGAGCGAGTGACATGCAACCCTCCCTGGTGCTGTTTATTCTTGCCAGGAGCCTGTTGGACTTAGGTGATCGTAGCGAGGGGAAGCCATTTTGAGTCAGATTTTTCGATTAAATGAGGCGAATATTGAGCATATTTAACAAATTTAATCGGGAAATCTGGCCAAAATGGCTTTTCCGCAGTAGGTTCATCCTAAGTCCGACAGGCTCCTAGACTGTTTTCTCAGCCTTCTGCCGTTCCATCTCAGCCACCTGCTGCTCTAATGCCTCAAGCTTCTCACGGGTGCGCGCAAGAACAGCAGCCTGAACATCAAATTCCTCACGCGTCACCAGATCAAGATGGGAAAGCCCCGCCTCAAGTCCGGCCCGAAGGTTATGCTTCAAGTCATCCTGCAGAACCTGGAGGCCTGTAGGTACGGTTTTCGCCAAGCGTTGGGCGAGATCATCTAATATTTTGGTATCAATCATGCGCGCACCATATCAGCAACCCATTACCAGCTGCAAGTCAGTGTTCCATTCTTTGTTGACTGAGGCAACTACAGCGTTTTATGTGTCCCATCGCAATAGGGCGCACCCTTGCTTTTGCGGCAACCGCAGAATGACACCTCCTGCCGCTTTGACACCTCAACCTTAAGCGGTTTCATGCCTGTATGCTCCGCCTCATGGGTGCCATCACAAAAAGGCTGGCGTTGCGATAAACCACAACTGCACCACCAATACTCGCTTGGCCTCAGCTCGACTATATAGGGTTCATTACGGGGTTTAACAGTGTTGGTCACAACCGCACCTCCAGTAATATCCAAAAAACAGACAGCACACAGGCTGCAGATTAATTCCTATAATAGGCAGGGATAATACCTTATTTATGGCGAATAACCATGCTTGATGTCAGACTATTTCTCATTCTCATTATAGCTGCAGCAAACCCAGCAGATGCAGAGGTATATCGATGGGTCGATAAACAGGGAAAAGTACACTTTGGTGACCGCCCAACCTCAGCCCGGGCCCAGCTGTTCAAATTGAAAAAGAACCCCCAACACGCCAACTCAACAGCACCCAATGCAGCGCAGCATCAGATAACCCAGCAACGCATGCTTGACATGTATCGACAGGAACGGGAAAGAAAAAAAGCGGCAAAAAAGAAACACAAAGAAGATGCAAAAAAAATGGCTCAACGATGTGCCGATGCACGTGATAATCTGAGACAATACGAACGATCGAGACTCTACAGAAACCTACCCAATGGTGAGCGCCAATACCTCTCGGATAAAGAGCGGGAGAGATCCATTTCAAACCTGAAGAACAAGATTAAACACAATTGCAAATAGCCGCCAATAAAAGTGATATAAAATGAAAATATGGGTAGATGCAGATGCATGTCCTGCAGTGATCAAAGATATTTTATTTAAAGCGGCAGAGCGTACCAAGGTACAGGTTACACTTGTTGCCAATCAATCTATCCGCACACCTCGATCACGCTATATAAAGTTCATTCAAGTATCAGCTGGTTTTGATGTGGCCGATAATTAGATTGTTAAACGAGTTGGCACAGGAGATCTTGTCATTACAAGTGATATTCCTTTGGCAGCAGAGGTCATCGAAAAAGGAGGTTATGCGCTCAGTCCTCGCGGCGAACTCTATTCAACAAACAATATCAGAGCCCGCCTGAATATGAGAGATTTCATGGATACCCTGCGGTCTAGTGGAATAAATACGGGTGGCCCTCCAACACTAAGCCAAAGCGACCGACAATCCTTTGCAAATCACCTGGATAAACTGTTAACCAAGTATGCACAAAAAAGATAATATTAACCCGGCAACCCTATACATTACGTTCAGCCGTCGCGTGCTGGTTCACGGCAAGGCAGCGAAGCGCCGCTGTAGCACTTCTACAGCCCGCTTCGCTAACGCAGTCCGTGGGCCAGCACGCGGCGGTCTGTCATATAAAATCAACCGGTTAGGCGTTTCAGGCCCACGCTGGCTCTGCGTTGCGGCGCTTGCCAATGGAGCAACCATTCCCTGCGCACCGCGCCTTGATCCAACGCGGGCCTGAAACGCTGAACGCAATGTATAGGGTTGCCGGGTTAATACCTTTCCTTCCTCAGCAAAAATCCTGGTATAAATTTATCTCAGCTCATGCAATCTTTATTCTAACCACTTTCATAATCTCCATATTAAAACCGGCAACCGTTTCAACAGCAGGATAATAGGTCAGATTTACACGCTGTCCCTGGATACATTTATAGTGCTTTTTACGCCGATATTTAAATGGCACATCACAATTCTCAATCATTAGCGTATTAAGAATCCAGTCACCATCAACCCGCTGCACATGCGAAACCACCTTCTGCATCTCGGAGTGCACAAGCTGTTTATGTTTTTTTATTAATGCTTCAGGATCAGAGACCATTGACTACAAATACTGCTTATTATTAATACAGGTATAGACTAACCTAGTCTATACTTATCCCATACTGTGGCCAAGCAATGTTAAAGCAAAGACCTGACAGATTGCTTAATGCATTTCACGCAAAGACAGGTAGTTCAGTTCTTACTACACTGGATACCTCACGCCACGGCCTGTCACACCAGGAAGCAGCAGCTCGCCTTGCAACCTATGGCGCCAACACACTGCCACGAACCAAACCACCGGGAATGATGCAGGTATTTGCAGGCCAGTTTACAAGCCCGCTCATCTACATCCTGGTCGCTGCCGCGCTTCTCTCACTGCTCATTCAGGAGTGGTCTGATGCCGGGTTCATCATTGCTGTGCTGCTGATCAACGCCATTATCGGCACCATCCAGGAGTTCTCAGCACAACGTGCTGCAAGTGCACTCAACAAACTGGTCACTACGCAGTGCCGGGTACTCCGCGAGGGTGATACCTACGAGATTAATGCGGAAGAGCTGGTGCCTGGCGACATGGTGCTGCTCAATGCGGGCGATAAAATCCCCGCTGACATCCGCCTGCTTGACAGTCACGATCTGGAGATTGATGAGTAGCTGCTCACCGGTGAATCCATGCCAGTACAAAAAATAGCGGACAGGGTGCTGGAGAGTGATGCCTTCCTGGGTGACCGTATCAATATGCTCTTTGCCGGTACCCTGCTGATCCGAGGCCGGGGGCATGGCGTTGTGACCACTACCAGCCTCTCAACCGAGCTGGGTCATATTGCAGCCGATGTACTGGGCAAAGCCCCCGCCAAGGCACCACTGCTTGTACGCATGGAGGCGTTTACCCACAGGGTGGCTATTATTGTGGGCCTGGCTGCACTGATTATGGCCGGCATCGCCCTCAGCCGCGGCATGCCATTGAATGAGATCTTTCTACTGGCCGTTGCACTTGCTGTTTCGGCTATTCCAGAGGGGCTGCCGGTGGCGCTGACCGTTGCCCTGGCTATTGGCATGCGCCGCATGGCCCGGCGCAATGTCATTATCCGTCGACTGGTGGCCGTCGAGGCACTCGGCTCCTGCACCTTTATCGCCACCGACAAAACCGGCACCCTGACCGCAAACCAGCTGACCGCTCGCCGCATCATCTTCCCCAATCGGGACGAACTGGAGGTGACCGGCGAGGGCAACAAACCTGAAGGCACTCTCCTTACGCCACAGGGCACTCCCCCAGCCGAGCCAAATCCACTGCTACAGCGCCTATGCCAGGCCGCCGTTTTGACCAATGATGCCTTTTTGGGGCATCGCAATCATGATTGGGTCTCACATGGAGATGCCGTCGATATCGCCCTGCTGGTGATGGCGCATAAAGCAGGCATTATTCAGACCGAGAGTCTTAATGCCACCCCCGAACAGGCCAGCATACCCTTTGAATCAGCACGCCTCTTTTCTGCCAGCCTGAATGAGATCAACGGTGAAACACACGCCTTTGTCAAAGGAGCGCTGGAGCCACTGCTCCCCATGTGTACGCAGATGGCCACAGCCACAGGTGATACCACACTGAACCGGGAGCTGATCGTTGAGCAGACCCACACCCTCGCCAGCCAGGGGTTCCGGGTACTCACACTCGCCAGCGGTAAAATCAAGCTGGCCCCAAATGAGGTCTTTTCAGAGGAGCATCTGCAGGGGCTGACACTGCTTGGACTGGTCGGCATGATCGACCCCCTGCGCACCGAGGCAAAGGCCGCCATCATCGCCTGCCGAAAAGCGGGCATCGAGGTGGCGATGGTTACCGGCGATCACCCCGCCACCGCACTCGCCATTGCCCAAGAGCTGGAGTTGGTCACACACGCCGATCAGCTGGTCACCGGGCCTGAACTACAGCAGGCGGAGGATACCGACGCCTTTGACCGGCTGACACGTCGGGCGCGCGTCTTTGCCCGGGTAGACCCACGGCAAAAGCTCGATATCGTCAAGTCACTGCAACGCAATGGGCACTTTGTCGCCGTCAGTGGCGACGGTGCCAATGATGCCCCGGCCCTGCAGGCGGCCCATGTCGGCGCAGCAATGGGCAGGAGCGGCACTGACGTAGCGCGTGAAACAGCCAGCCTGATCATCACCGATGACAACTTCAGCTCTATCGTGGCCGGGGTTGAAGAGGGGCGCGTGGCCTACGCCAATGTGCGCAAGGTGATCTTTCTGCTCGTCTCCACCGGCGCCGCCGAACTGGTGCTCTTCACCCTGGCCCTGCTGACCGGGCAACCTCTGCCACTGCTGGCAGTCCAGCTGCTCTGGCTCAATCTGGTCACCAATGGCATTCAGGATGTGGCACTGGCCTTTGAACCCGCCGAGGGGGATGAACTTAAGCGCCCACCACGTCCGCCACAAGAGCCTATTTTCAACCGACTGATGGTGGAGCGCGTCATCATCTCTGCACTGGTCATTGGCAGCACCGCCTTCCTGCTCTTCCAGTGGCTGCTCAATCATGGCTACAGCCTGGATGAGGCGCGCAACGGCACCCTGCTACTGATGGTGCTGTTCGAGAACATCCATGTCTTCAACAGCCGTTCCGAGACACGTTCAGCCTTTCGCCATGATCCACTACGCAATCCCATTCTACTGATTGGAACCCTCATGGCACAGCTGGTGCATATTGGCGCCATGTACACACCCTGGATCAGCGATGTACTGCGCCTCCAGCCCGTATCACCACAACTCTGGTTAGAGCTATTAGGGTTGGCGTTGATCGTGCTCGTTACTATGGAGCTGCATAAAGCCATACATCCAATCCAGCACAACAGCCAATAAAAATCCCCACCGCAAGCAGCGGGGAATCAAACCCTATAAATATTAAACCTAAAATTCTCATCATCTCTACTCAAAACAGCGCCTCCTCTATTGCTGCCTTAAGTTGCTCCATACGCCGTTCCAGTTCCGGCAACTCCTGGCGGATGGTTTCTAACTCTCCAGCCCTGCCCGCCTGCTCCATTGTGAGGAGCAAGGCGCTAAGTGCAACACCACCCACATTGGCGGAAGCACCCTTAATCTTATGCACACAGGCAGCTATTTGTTGTAGATCATCCGTTACAACAGCGCTCTTCAGTTGCTCAAGCTGCACGGGCAACTCCTTTAGAAATACCTCTGCCACAGTGCAGATAAGCGCTTTATCACCCATCAGGTGCTCACTCATGGCGGCATGATCAAATATGGGTTCAGCAAGTGAAGAAAGGGGAGGCGCATGATCCGATTCTGCCTTGGGTGCCTGTGAGGTTACAGCCCCCTCCTCTGTATCTGGATGGCAATGAGCAGGCAGCCACTGCTCCAGCACCTGGCGCAGCTTTGTAGGGTCTACAGGTTTGGCAATGTAGTCATCCATGCCTGCCTCAAGGCAGCATTCCCGGTCACCCTGCATAGCATTGGCCGTCATAGCGATGACAGGAATGGCATGATCTTTAACGCTGGATTGAGGATCACGAATCTGCTGCGTGGCAACATAACCATCCATCACCGGCATCTGGCTGTCCATAAACACCAGGTCATAGGGGAGCTGCGAGAGGGCATCAACCGCCTCTCCACCATTGCCTGCCACATCAACATCAATGCCAAACTTACTCAGCATGCCACGGGCCACCGCCTGGTTGGTCGCATTGTCTTCCACCACCAGCACCCGTGCCTGGAACTGGGGCAGCTCACGGGTGGTATGATGAGCGAGCTGCCGGCCGGTAGCGCCAGTAATACCCGCTACCTGCAATAAAACATTATAGAGTTCAGATTGATTAATCGGCTTTGTAAGGTAACCGGCAAAGCCGCTCTCCCGCATTTTATCTGCATCACCGCGTTCCCCCTGAGAGGCCAGCAGTACCAGCTTGGT
Organism: Gammaproteobacteria bacterium; assembly: GCA_024275295.1. Taxonomy (GTDB): domain Bacteria; phylum Pseudomonadota; class Gammaproteobacteria; order Chromatiales; family Chromatiaceae; genus WFXD01. Next base: position 20,657 of record JAJRZI010000013.1, read on the forward strand.
GGCTGTTAGTTGCGCATCCTTCCAGATCAGCCTGGCCAACTGCCTGCCATCTATGCCCGGCATCTGCATATCCAGCAGGGCGATACTGAAGGGAGCATCCTCTGCTGCGGCATCACGCAGGGTCTGCAGCGCCTCCTCACCATCCGCAGCCAGTGCATGGTTTACCTGCCAGGCATCGAGAACCTCATCCAGCAGTTTTCGGTTGGTGGCATTGTCATCAACTACCAGGATCTTTTCACGGCACAGACACTCATCCAGGCATGGCGGGGTCTGTGCTTGTGCATTGGCAAGATTGAGAGTAAACCAAAAGATGGAACCCTCACCCAGCTTGCTTTACACGCCAATCTCACCCCCCATCATCTCCACCAGCTGCTTGCTGATACTCAAACCCAGACCGGTACCTCCAAACTGGCGGGTGGTAGAGCTGTCAGCCTGGGTGAAGCGCTCAAACAGGTTTTGTTGCTGTTCATCATCCAGACCAATGCCCGTGTCGGTTACAGAAAAGAACAGCTGGCTCTGCTCTTTCTGCTGACTCATCAATTCATAGCGCACCGCCACCTCCCCCTGTTGAGTGAACTTGATGGCATTACTCACCAGGTTGGTCAACACCTGACGGATACGCCCCAGATCACCTCTGTAGCGTTGATGCCGCACCGGGTTGGCAGGACAGATAAACTCCAGCCCTTTCTCTTCAGCACGGAAGGCAAGGGTGGCCGCAAAATCCCCCATCAGATTACCCAGGTCAAAATCAAGCAGCTCCAGATCCAGCTTACCCGCCTCAATCTTGGAGAAGTCAAGGATATCGTTGATGATGCTCAGCAGGGATTCAGCACTGCGTTTGATAATGAGGGCATGGTCATGCTGTTCCCGGTTCAGCTCACTATCCAGCAACAGCCCCGTCATGCCGATAACCCCATTCATCGGGGTACGGATCTCGTGGCTCATGGTGGCCAGGAACTCGCTCTTGGCCTGGGTGGCCGCTTCAGCCTGTTCACAGGCCACCTCCAGCTCCTGGGTTCGTTTTTCAACCTCTTTCTCCAGACTGTTGGCCAGTGCCTTCAGCTCATGCTGGGAGGTATGCAGATGGTTCAGCATGGTCTGAAACGAGTTTGCCAGTACCCCCAATTCACCACCGCAGTCAATAGCAGGTATATTTACCTCCTCACCTTTGGTAACCCGATCCACCGCTACGGTGAGCTGATTGATCGGACGGGTGATCATGCGGCTTACCAGTAGACCAAACAACGTGCTCAACAACAGCGCAAGAGCCAAAACGTCCCACTCGACCTGGATCATAAGGCCCACCTTGTCGGCCGAGGCCCGCGCCATCATCTCCACTGACAGATGCATGTCCTGGAGCACACGGTTGCTCATGGCAGTCAGCTGGTCAAGCAGCGCAAAATAGTCTGGCGTATTCACCGCTGTGGCTCTGATTGAATCCACAATCGTGCGTAGCGCCTGCCAACCCTCTGCCACATTAGCTAGTTGTTTTTCAACATCCAGTTGCTCATTGGCGGGAATGGCTATTGGCTGACTCATTGCCAGGTCTGAGTAGGTCAGCCCGCCCCGACGAAGTGCTCTATGCGAAATCTCAAACAGCCGGGCCGTCATATCTGCTTCCGGTTTATGATCCTTCTGCAGCAGAACCCTGGCCACTTCAGAATCATCCGTGATCTTTGCTGTAACCGCCAGGATACCCATCAGCTCACCATCAGCTAAATCCCGCTTTGGGCTGTTCGGGTGTTTATTATGGCAGGCCACACAGCCAGAGCGCCCTATATCCGCCGTTGCGTAATATAAAACAGCACCCTCCCCTGAAGAAGCGGTTTCAGAATAGGGTTTGCCTGAATCAGCCGTCAGTGCAGCCCAGGCGCGTCGCTCAAAATCAGTCTCAAGTCCATTTTCAGGGTTAACACTCCATTTGCTCACCAAGCGGTATTTGTAGCCCACTTCATCATCCAGTGACGCCGACACCTTCTGAATAAAAGTTGCCGGCAACGGAACCCGGTTTGGCTGCAGGTGGGGGTCAAGCGAGACGTCAATGCCCTCTTTGTTACGCAGTAATATTGCCGCAATATTCTTTGCATAGTAGGCACGGTCAGCCATGATCTGATAAGAGGCGGCACTGGCAAGTTGCCGGGCTGCTGCCAGGGACTGACGAATCTCCAGCTCTTTCAGCACCTCCATGGTGTACTTCTGGCTCAGCATGCGCTGCCGACCGGCAATATCGATCACTGTCGAATCAGCCGTCTGCTGTTCCAATGTGACAACCGTATAGCTGATGACGGATATCAGAATGAGACAGAAAAAAAAGATGATGGAAAGTAGTTTATTGCTGACCGAAAGCTGATTGAAAAACCGGGTCATTACAGCATATCCCCCATCGCTGCCTTGAGCTGTATGATCTGCTGCTCCAGCTCCGGCAACTCCTGGCGAACAGTGTTCAGATCCCCTGCCTTGCCTGATCTCTCCATTTTAAGGGCCAGGGAGCTGAGCACCATACCACCCATATTGGCAGAGGCGCCCTTGATCTTGTGCGCCTGGGCGGCAGCCTGTTGCAGATCATCAGCTGCTATGGCTAGCTTCAGTTGCTCAAACTGCAGGGGCAAATCAGTTAGAAATGTCTCTACCGTGTGGACAAGCGCTTTGTCATCCATCAGGCGCTTGCTCATGGCCGCATAATCAAATATGGGTTCGGCAGGAGATGGAGAGGTGACACCCTCTTCCGCTGCATCGGAAGCGCAATGTTCAGGCAGCCACTGTTCCAGCGCCCTGTGCAGTTTTGAGGGGTCTACAGGCTTGGCAATATAGTCATCCATGCCTGCCTCAAGGCAGCGTTCCCGGTCACCCTGCATGGCATTGGCGGTCATGGCAATAACCGGAATGGTACAATCCCTGACGCCAGATTGGGGGTCACGAATCTGCAGTGTGGCTGTAAAACCATCCATTACCGGCATCTGGCAATCCATGAATACCAGATCGTAGGGGAGCCGAGTGAGGGCAGTGATCGCCTCCTCACCATTACCCGCCACATCAATCTGGATACCAAACTTATTCAACATACCTCGAGCTACCATTTGGTTAACCGCATTATCCTCCACCACCAGCACCCGAGCCTTGTATTGTGGCAGCTCATGGGCGGCATATTGGGTGGTTAGCTGCTGGACAGTGTCGGCTCCAGTAATCCCAGCCATTTGCAGCAAGATATTGTAAAGCTCAGACTGATTAATAGGTTTACTGAGGTAACCGGCAAAACCCACCTGCTGCATCTTTTTGGCATCACCACGTCGCCCCTGGGAGGCGAGCAGTACCAATCGGGTGGTGGTCAGCTGCCGATCTTTTTGGATCAGCTCACTCAGTTGCCTCCCATCCATGCCTGGCATCTGCATATCAAGCAGCGCAATACTGAAGGGAGCATTTTGCGCAACCGCATCCCGCAGGGTTTGCAGCGCTTCTTCACCATCTTCAGCCAGCACATGCTCCACCCGCCAGGCATTGAAGACCTCGTCCAGCAGCTGCCGGCTGGTGGCATTGTCATCCACTACCAGTATCTTTTGATCATGCAGGTTACTCATTTGCCGCTGAGGGAGTTGCGCCTCGGCATTGGCAAGCTTGATGGTAAACCAGAAGGTGGAGCCTTTACCCGGAGTGCTTTTAACACCGATCTCACCTCCCATCATCTCCACCAGCTGTTTACAGATGGCCAGCCCCAGGCCGGTACCACCAAACTGGCGGGTGGTGGAGGCATCGGCCTGGGTGAAGCGTTCAAATAGTTTAGCCTGCTGTTCAGTGGTCAGGCCAATACCGGTATCCGTTACGCTAAACCGCAGCAGACTCTCACTCTTTTGCCTACTCATCAATTCGTAGTAAACCGCCACTTCACCCTGCCGGGTGCACTTGATGGCATTGCCCACCAGATTGGTCAGTATCTGGCGGATGCGCCCCTGATCCCCCCGATACCATTCATGCAGTACTGGGTTGGCCGGGCAGATCAGCTCCAGCTCCTTCTCTTGTGCACGAAAGGCAAGGGTGGAGGCAAAATCACTGAACAGCTCACTCAGGTCAAAATCCAGGGGTTCCAGGTGGAGCTTGCCTGCCTCAACCTTGGAGAAGTCGAGGATGTCATTGATGATATCCAGCAGGGACTTAGCACTGCGTTTGATACTCTGGGCGCGAGCATGCTGCTCCTGGTTTAATTCGTTATCCAACAGCAGATTGGTCATGCCAATAACCCCATTCATTGGGGTGCGGATCTCATGGCTCATGTTGGCCAGGAAGTCACTCTTGGCCTGGTTGGCAACCTCGGCATTGCGCCTTGCAAGCTTAACCATTCGGGTTGCCCGATCCTGCATGATGGCGGTTGCCAGCATGCCGCCGATCTCTTGCAGCATGGTAAGACGCTCCTCAGTAACATTGGGGTCTGTCTCTGTGTAGAGGAAAAGCACCCCAAGGACTGTCTGCTCCCCCAGCCCCTGATTTAGCATGGGTACGATGTAGTGTCCATGCGCGGTCATATCCTCCCAATTATGCTCATGGCGCTGATCGATGAAGCAGTTATCACTGACAATGACCTCGCCAGAAACCGCTGCACGCCCACACAGGCAGCAGCCCAGTGAAACAGTCGATTCATCCTGCAGAAATGCTTCGCTGAACTCTCCACGGCGGGAGTACATTCGCAGCTCTGACGCCCCCTCATCCAGCAGGAAAACACCGCCTTTGCGCTGGACACTCAGCTCCTAGATTTTCAGAATCTCATCCACAGCCTGATCCAGACGCTCATTGAGCGGCAGTGGTTGTGCCAGAACGCTGGCGATTACAAGCTTGGCCTCCGTCGCCTCATGGATCTGTCGCTGCCGGGCTTCATCCTGCTTGCGTTGAGTGATATCGGTGCGAATGGCAATATAGCTCTCCGGCTCCCCAGCTTCTCCCATAAAGGGTACGATGGTGCTGTCCATCCAATAGAGACAACCATCTTTAGCCTTATTACAGATCTCACCTTGCCACACCTTGCCGGATGTAATGGTGCGATACATATCGCAGTAAAATGCCTCATCATGAAGACCGGATTTGAGCAGGCGATGATTCTGGCCCAATAGCTCTTCCCGGCTATAGCCACTGATCTCAGAAAACTTATCGTTGGCAAAAGTGATGGCGCCCTGGGCATCGGTAATGGCTACGATGGCATGTTGATCCAGGGCAAACTTCTGCTTGGCCAGATTGGCGAGCGCCTGTTGGGACTCATGCTTGCTCTGCTCCAAAGACCTTTCATAAATCTGACGCGTGGTCAGCATGTAGTTGAAGGCCCCGGCCAGGGTGCCAATTTCATTATTCGCATCCACTGTCACCTGCTGGTCTATCTTGCCAGCTGCCACTGCCATGCTGGCTTCCGCCAGTTGAGTGATGGGGCGGGTAATACGCTGTGCCTGGAGGTAGGCCAGGCCAGATGCCAACAGACCCGTCAGCAGCACCATGGCCAGCGTCACCCTGCCCAGCCAATCAGCCGCTGCCAGAGCCTCATCCCGGTCAATCTCGCTGATCAACGCCCAGCTGGCACCAGGTAGCCGCACCTCCTGGTGTGTTCCAATTACCGTTTGTCCATCAGGGCCAGTGTAGCTAAAGGCGCGTTCCACCTGATCATCAGGCTGCGTCCCCTGCTCACCATGTTCCTGCCGCCAACGATAAAACTGCTCCGTGGCAGCCTCTCGCGTCAGCACCTGCTCTTGCTGGCCATTGATTGCACTGCGCAGTCGACCATCTTCACCCACCAGGTAATGAGCCAGAGTATGTTGATACTTCCCACCTATACCCATTAGGGCAACAATCTGATCCAGGTTTATCTGGACGGCATAAACCCCAAGCCTGTTACCAGACTCATCCAGTAGTGGGGCTGTGAGAAAAGCAAACAGGCCGTTGTTGGAGGGGGAATAGCGCTCAATATCAGAGAAGTGTATCTGCCCGGTCGCCAGGGTGGCCTTGACACTTTGGGCAAAGCGGGTGCCGGAGAGCGGGCCGGAGAGCAGATTGCTGCCCAAATCCGACTCATGGGCCACGCTGTAGAGAATAGCGCCCTCATCATCAATCAAGAACAGATCGTAGATATAGTCATAACGGCGTGACAGGGTGACCAGGTCATTTTGCACACCATCCACCCGCCATCTCCAGTCATGGCTTTTGACATACTCCACTGGACTTTTACCGCTCTGTTGCAGCCCCTCCTTCAGCCGCATCAGCAAGGCCACATTGTTGTGATCTCCTGCTTGGCTGTTGAGATCCATAAATCGGTAATCGAACCAGTTCTTGATAAAGCCAGCCTTTAAGAGCGCTGTTTGCTCAAGATCTGTTGCCGCGGCCCGAGTGAGGCTGGTATTGGCCTGCTGGTAACCCAGCCAGGCAACCAGGGTCATAGGCAGCAGTGCCAGCAGCATAAACCACAGCATTAGGGTGTGGCTGAGAGAGCGATGATTCTTCCCGCTAAAGCTCTCCACCCTGTTATTACTAAATAAAGAGCACTCACTCATAGCTTAAAGCTTTCATTACATTTGACCCTCAAAATAAGATCTTCTCCATTACCGCCTCAATCTTGTATGTTGCAGCAGCTCGACAGTAGATGGGGCTTTTTCGGTACTATCAGGCATCGTATTAATTAGTCGGCAGGGCAGCTTTTTTCTCAACTTCTTTTTCGAGGGTTTATAACTAGCAGCAAGGGAGGGGCGATCGAGCCATACTTCTGACTCAATTCAACTTTGGAGAATCTATCTAATGCGTCTTTTTTATAATCGTAAAATGATCTGCAGGTGAACTGTTTTTATCCAGGAATATGGCATCCAGGCGATTACCCTGAATATCAATCACCATAGAACCCAGTTTGGCCATGGATACGCGCATCACTGGGTGATCCAGCTCTCCATCGTCCACCTGGCCTGAGGTGCCTGCAACCACATACACCGTGCCCGTATGTGAACCCTTCCCTCTCTTGGTGTATACGCCTTGGCCATCACCACGGTCAATAATCATTGAAGGGGTCAATGAGTCAGATAAGCCGTAATGGCCATCAATCAAAAAAGACCGCTCATAGGTGTGGCTATGCCCACTCAGCACCAGATCAACACCATGCCCCTCCAGAATAGGCAATATATACTGCCGCATCTCAACAATGCGACCATCCCGGTCTGAATCATACCCACCTCTTGTGTAGGGTGGATGGTGCCAGTAAGCGATAACCCACTGCTGTGTTGTATTGGCCAAATCATGCTTTAACCAGGTCGCCATGCCCGCAGAGGACGAACGATTGCTTTCATAGGAATCCAGGCAGACAAAGTGGATATTGGCATAGTCAAAAGAGTAATAGGCCTCAGTGCCAGAGGCCAGGCCACCCGCCTCTCCAAAACGAGGAAAGTTGAAAATATCATAATATGGGCCACTTTGGCTGGCCGAGCTTGCACTATAGCCATCATGATTACCCAAGGTTGACCACAACACCTTGTTGCGCAGGAACATAGGATACATGTCAAACACTGCAGTCTGATATTCTGTATCCGTCCCACTACCATAGGCATTATCACCCAGCATCAGAATGAAATCAGTCTCCGACTGCCCCGGATAATTCAAATATGAATCCCGAACTGCTACAGTATCTTCATCCGCTGCACCTGAATCACCCAACACCCAGATGCGTGTATTTTGAGATGCACCAATTGGAGGGGATGTAACAAAATAATGATCTCGGTCGGCTCCAGCCAAGAGTTGTGACGAAGTACCTACCGAGTAGTAATACTTTGTATCTTGAGTCAAATGGGTGAGCATTACTTCATGCTCAATGGTGCGAATGGGGTATTTTATAAATTCTGTTAATTCAGATAAATCACGACCATAACTGACAACGCTTTCACTGGGCACGTCGGTGCGCCAGCGAAGAACAATGCTATTCTGTGTAACACGCTGCAGATAAGGACCTCGTGTCACACTTTGCGCCCAGGCACCGGCAGGCAGAACGACACCATAAAACAGCGCTATTAACGTAACAATTCTCAAATAACAAGCTGATCGTTTCAGCTGCATATAACCCCTATCCCAACTAACACAAACAGACATGCGTCGAATTTTGGTTAAAACACTTTTTACGCACTCCTTATTCAGTCTCCTTTTGGATCTCTCTTAATTCCAGACCTTTAACCAAATCAGGATTGGTACGCCTACTTTTTTCCATAAACGCTTCAAGCACACGCATATAACTATCAAACCAATTCAATAAATGCTGCTTATCCTTTTTCATCAGAACAGCATTTAAAATCACATCCCGCATTTTGGCTTTTTTATGTAGCATAATGGCAATCTGAACAATTGCCATCTCATTACCTTCCAATGATTGAATCCAGGGTTGAAAATCCTCCACCCGAAATTGCTCTACTGATTTTCCATTAGGCCGATAGTCAGGAACAATAATGCCTACTAAATCAAAGTCGTAAGGCGCAAGATATCGACGACCATCCTTAGCATACAGGGTGATGGTGTTACGCTCTCCTATCTCATAATCATTAGAATAAATAAACTTATTGTAAAGTTCTAGTTGAAACAGTGAGACCGCATCGAACTCCTGATACTCCACATCAGGATCTTTCTTGTGTGACAGCCCACATCTTTTAGCCATCTTACCTACCGGCTCACGAAAAAAAGCCTTTCTAGTGAGCATCTCTTTTCCACTGGGATCCCTATAGATTATCTCTGCAAGCCTGGTTTTTAGTGAGGTTGTACGCAGCTGATCCAGAATCTGGTAGATATAATATTCGAGTAAAATACGCCTTTCCTGTAGCTCTTTTGTATCACCTCCAACACGCGCCCATTCACTTTTGCCGCAATGTGTTACAACCTTGATATCATCCCCTAACTTACTGAATATATTATTTTTCTGAGAAACACCATCGACAAACCCATCGACCTTCCGTTTTGCTTTCAATAACTCATACAGCTTTCGCATCTTCTTTTCGTTATCAGGCATCGCCCCCAATAAACCATTTAGCTCATCCTGCACATCCTGACTCTCAAACAAAATGCGTAATGGCACCCACTCACAGTAATCTCTCCTGGAGTTGCCCCTATCTTTTATAAATATGGGAATATATTGCGCTTCACCAGCATCATCCCGATACAAGAGAATACCGGAATCACCGCCCTCTTCGCTGTAGGTTTCAGTATTGATATATTTAAAATCAGCTAATATTTCAACCTTTAGCACATCACTTGGCTTCGCCTGAAAAAGCGGTGATTTGGATTTTTTGCACTTCAATCTCTTATATTTATCGTATGTCTTTTCCGCTCGATTAATGAGACTCTGCTCCACATCAACAGCCTCACCAGAGAGGGTCGAAACGCCCCCTGCAACACTCACATCAATCGTGATTGCATTAGCTAGAACGAACATCAATAAAATATTAAAAAACGACCGATTACTGCTACGCATAACCCCTGGTACTCCTGCAAGGTGATAACTTAAGATACAGTAGATACAGTGCTTGACAGGCTATCGCATCTATACACATTTTTGTCTATATACGACATCGGCTAAAGGTGCAGGAAAGTGGAACAAATGCATATTTTGCTCTACACGGTATAGGAGTATACTAGCCATTTAAGCTATTCGCACCCAATCCATGACCAATGGGACACAAAGAAGATTGCACACCAAGAGACCAAATATACAAAATGGTCACGGTTCCAGCAGCCGCCTATCGCTCTGCACCGCAGAGTTAAGGATATTGAATGAGTAACGATACAGAAAACTCCCTACCTATAATCAATCAGGAGATGCCTGTAAAAAAAGTAACCAGCTGTGGCTGCGGGCCTGACGCAGAGACAGAATCCACACTGGAGATAACAGATAATATAACGAAAGAAAAACGCAAAGATAAAAAGAAGCGTAACAAGAACTCTTTAGGCAGCAGCCGCGGCATTGAAACCATGATGCGGTCGCTCTACCTTACCCAGCTCCACCTAACAAACATTGTTGATAACAAGGCCAGCATGATGATTACCATCAATTGCTTGATCTTGTCCATACTGCTGGCATCAGGCGGCTCGCTTATGCAAGACCCTGATAACCACCTCTACCTGGTTCCTATTGTCATACTGCTTACATCAGGGTTGATCTCTATGGTTTACGCTGTCTTATCCGCTCGTCCAACCCATGAGCGATGCTGCAATATAAAAAAAGTACCTAATGATTTTATTGGCGGTCGAGCAAATGTCTTGTACTTCATGGACAACTCCGACCTATCAAGCAACGACTACATCAGTGTGATGTCACAAATCATTCGAAATGGCGACCAGGTCTATGAGGCAATGTTCGCGCACGTACATATAATGAGTGTCAGTTTAAGGCACAAATTCCTTTTACTGCGCACAGCATATTCTGTTTTTATTATTGGCCTGGGTTTATGCACCACCGCTTTTGTTATTGTTGCAAGTATTGATATAACAGAAATGACTGCCAATGACACCAATACAAACAACCTACCCGCTAGCAACCAGATTGAATCTGCAACATTCCATCAATTCCCATTCACTAGTGGCATCTACGAGCCTTCTGGCATATATCAATTAGTCGATAACAGAATCATCATTGCGGAAGATGAAGCCCGTCGCCCATTCAGTCTTTTAACACTACACCCCAATGGCAACATGGAAACCACACATCTTTCTCCTAGCAAAATGTTTAAGAAAAAAGGGCCGTATAAAAGGTTCATAAAACTTGATGACCTGGAAGGCATAGAGGCCGACAGTAAAGGGTACATCTATGCCGTCACCTCACACTCAAAAGCAGACAATAATAGCTATGAGAAAAAACGCGACAAACTCACCCGATTCACCCTCACATGCGAACAGATAGTTGAACCCGTTGTTATAACTGGATTAAGAAAGGAACTCATTAAGCACTTCCCTGAACTTGACCGAAAAACAGTTGGCAATAGATTCAATATTGAAAGCCTCTCTTTAAATGCACAACAAGATCAGCTGTTACTTGGCTTCCGCTACCCACTAAGCAAAGATGGCAAGGCACTTATTGCTGTAATCAAAAACCTGGAATCCCTTTTTACAAATAACGCCCCTCTTGATTTTGCCCCTGAGTTAATTCGGTTAGACCTCAATGGCAACTCTATTCGAGGCATGGCATATGACCAGCACTTAAATGGGTACCTTATAATCGCCGGCTCCGTTCAAAAAAGAAGCGCTAAAGAAAACCAACTCTGGTTTTGGGATGGATTACAAAATTAATCGCCTGAAAAAGTCATCATTAAAGGCTTGGATGGCATTAAAAATGGGGAGGGCGTCGCCCCGATTTCAACACATGATGGAAAGAGAATTCTAATTGTTAGTGATGATGGGAAAGAAAAACATGGCGCCCCCGCAAGCTTCTTGCTTATCGACTATAATCAATTAACCATTGGAAATAGCTCTATATAATTTAGCCAAGCACCATGCAAAACCTAAAGCAGCCGTCCAAAACCTGCCCATTTAGTTTCTAGCACTATGAATCAAACTCAATTGAGTTTTTCTTATTATCTGAGTCCGTCACAATTTTGCGCACCATATTGCCGGCTTCATTGTAGAAATACACCTCAGTGAAATCAATCTTACCCCGTTTATATGCTTTGAAGATTTTTATACGTTCCAGCTCATCATAGACGCCTTCATAGTAGTTGTAGTTTTTAAAAACCTCCTCCAGATTCCTCTCTTCAGCAAGCGTATATTGATCACCTACCACAATATACTCCTCTGAATAATAGGACAGGCCCGGCTTAATATTTGCTGGCTTCGCATAAGCACAAACAGGCCCCAACAGCAAACCCAGCATCGCAATATGGTATAAAATAGTTTTTTTCATAGATGCACCTTCTGAATACTGTAAAATTAAAAGATACAAAATATTTCCTAATATCAGCGCAAATTGCTTTTTAACACATACTGCCACTTTTCGGCTATTTCATTGTCATAACACACTGATTTAAATCAAGCACAAACACTGGAGGTCATTCATGCACGTAAAAGACGGTCTTTACTTTAAGAAACATTATTTCTCCCCAATATATAAGCTCTGCTTTTCAATTTTCTTATTCACACTACTGGCATTGCCAGTCATTGCTGATGATTCCGATAAATCCACCCTGGGTGGCTTTCTCAATGCCAGATTGGGTACTTCAGCTGAAGAGGTGCTTATTGCACTCAAAAAGGACAACGTTCAAATTACACTGGATGAAACCAAAAATGGCGCCCGTCAAATACGCGGCAAACATAAAGGCCCTCTCACCACAAACAGTATGCTCTATGTGATCCCTGAAGAGAGCAAAAAGCTTGCATTGATCATCGAATTTTATGACAGCCCTGACTACCACGATCAAGTCATTGATGCCTTAACGAAGCAATTAGGAAAAAGCCTTGACGAAAAAATTGCAACAAAAGCCCTGGAAGATGCAATCGACAAATTCCCTCCCGGCATCAAAGGACTAACCATGTGGGCACTAAAGGCAGGCGAGGTTAATCTATTGGTTAGAGTAATGAAGTTTGACACTCATCTCGCCGTAGAACGATTGGACGCTAGATTTTTACAGTAACCATAACCACATGGGGCAGTTACTGCCCCTCTTTAACGCCACCATATAACTCGATAACGCACTCCATATAAAGCATAACCAATTAAAGTGGACTTCCAAATAATATCCTACATATTTAGTCGGTCTTTCACCTTTTCGTTCCACCTCCGTAGATGCTCCCAAAAACACAAAATAAAACCTCGCGTATCAAATGCAACTTAAGTACTATCACAATGCCTATATTCATAGCTATCTATCACTGAATATAAAACCATATCGCAATAAAGTTATTAAATAATATAGATATTTTTCATATACTTACACCACACATACCAACGATAAACGTACATTCGATGTAGGTCAAAGAGAGCAATGGTTGTCTATATTAATTTTACACGAGGTGTTTCAGGTGTGAATGCAAGCATCTTTAACCATGTTTTGAATAACCGAGATACCCGTTACAAAAATAAATAAGGCTAGGTCTCTGGCACTAATGCCAGGGGATTGAAAGAGTGCTTAATTTCAATACAGCTTGATTATCGGCGTCTAACTATATCGCCAACAACCCCCGAGGAGGAAGTAACCCATGAAGAAGTTAGGTACTATACTAACGCCAATCGCAGCCGGCTTAATGCTGGCTGGCACAGCGTCCGCTGCCCTGCAGCCTGTTCCAACCCTCACCGATGCAGAGATGAAACAATCTGCAGAAATCTACTTCGACCGCTGCTCAGGCTGTCACGGCACCCTGAGAAATGGTGCTACCGGGCCGAACATCGCTCCTGCAAAAACCCTCAAGAAATCACTCGCAAAGCTTGAGAAAATCCTATGGGAAGGCACCGAAGGCGGCATGCCGGGTTGGGGTCGTGAGGGAAAACTGAACAAAGCCCAAATCAAGATGCTGGCAAAGTTCGTACAGATTGAGCCACCTGCACCACCTCAGTGGGGCATGCCAGAGATCAAAAAATCCTGGAAACTTGTTGTTCCCGTAGACAAACGCCCAACCCAGCCACCAAAAGCCAACTGGCAGAACTACTTTGGTGTAATACAGAGAGATGCAGGTAAAGTATCCATCATTGATGGCGACACCAAGAAGATCATCTCAACCATGGATTCCGGTTATGCTGTGCATATCCTGCGTAGCTCAGCTTCTGGCCGTTACATGTACGCCATTGGTCGCGACGGTAAAGCCACTATGATGGATCTGTGGGCCACACCACCTAACATCGTGGCTGAAGTCAAGATCTCCCTGGACGCTCGCTCAATCGACACCAGCAAGTACAAAGGCTATGAAGACAAGTACGTTGTTGCTGGCGGCTACTGGCCTCCACACTATGTCATCATGAAAGGTGACACCCTGGAGCCAATCAGGGTTGTTAGCACCATTGGATACACCTACGATACCCAGGTGTATCACCCAGAGCCCCGTGTTGCTGCTATCGTTTCATCTCATGTGAAGCCAGAGTGGCTACTGAACGTCAAAGAGACCGGTCACGTACTTCTGGTTGACTACAGCAACCTGGAGAACGGCAGCATCACCGAGACGACCATCGATGCGGAGCGCTTCCTGCATGATGGCGGTTGGGACTCAACCAAACGTTACTTCCTTGCTGCAGCCAATGCTCGCGACACCATCTCAGTTATTGATACTGTAGAGCGTAAACTGGTTGCCAACATCGTAACCGGCACCAAGCCACATCCTGGCCGTGGCGCTAACTGGATTGATCCTGAGTTTGGCGCTGTATGGGCAACCGTACACCTGGGCGAAGGCCTAGTATCTATCATCAGCACAGATACCTCCAAAAAGACTGCCTGGACTGTTGTTAGAGAGTGGGAACTGGCTGGTAACTCACTGTTCGTGAAGACTCACCCAAAGAGTAAGAACGTATGGTGTGATAACACTATCAACAAGACGAAGGCCAAGACTCTGACCGTCTTTGATATCGACCATCCTACCGCGCCTCCTCAGGAGATCACCTTCAAGAAGACCGTTGTACATCTTGAGTACAACAAAGCAGGTGATGAAGTATGGGTATCTCTCTGGGATAAGGACGGTGCCATTGTTGTACTGGACGATAAAACCCGTAAAGAGAAGACACGAATCACTGGTCTGGTTGCACCAACCGGTAAATTCAATGTCTATAATACCGTGCATGATATCTACTAAATCAAACCTGATGGTTTGATGCAATGAGAAAAGAAGGGCTGTAGATATCCTGCAGCCCTTCTTTTTTAGTTTTACCGAGGCAAAACTGTATGAAAATCAAATTAATACAATCCCTCCTTCTAGGAGCGGTTTTCTCAACCGCCACCTTATCCACGGCGCTTGCGCATGAAACGCCAACTGCCCCTGCAGATTGGCTTGCAAAAACGAACATCTACACCGAAGACGACGTAGATGATGCCTTTTGGAAAAAAGCAAAAAAACTATTTAAAAGAAAATGCAAAAAGTGTCACGGCCCTAAAGGTGACGGCAAAGGATCCGCAGCAGCTGACTTAGAGGTCAAACCACCCGCATTTAATTCAGCTGGTTATATGGCAGACAGAAAGGATGGTCAATTCTTCTGGATCCTAATGAACGGAAGCAAAGGCACTGACATGGAAGCTTATGGCCCAGGCACCGATGTTAACCTGTCAGAGGAGCAGCTCTGGCAGTTAATAACATACATGCGGAGCACATTCACTAAATAAACATTTAGTACCGCCGCATAAAAAAGGGGGCTTTCGCCCCCTTTTTTATGCCTACAAAAAACACATACTAACGAGAAACAGGCAAAGGACGCAGCCCTGCCATTGTTGTAGCAATGCTCTCCAATAGCTGCCAGATATCCCCTTTTTCCTGCCCCTTTATCGTCCGGTCGCCACGCGCACAAAGCGCAAGAAGTTGCTGCCAACGCCTGCATTTCAATCGAGCAAGACCTTGACGCACCACCGCTTTGCGTTGATTCCAGACCCGCTGAGCAGCCATTGCCTGATCCGCTGACTGCCCTCCTCGCTCCATCGCATAGGCCATGCTGGCCAACTGGCGAATCTCACGCGCCAATGCCCAGAGCACCACGGTCGGCGGAATGCCTTCTGCACGAAGCCCAGCAAGCATGCGCATCACCCTTGCTGATTTTCCCATCAGCGCACTGTCCACTAAACCAAAAACATCAAAGCGTGCGCTGTCAGCAACAGACTCTATCAATTTTTCTACGGTGATGACCCCTGGGCCATTCAGCAGTAATAGCTTGTCAATCTCTTGTGCGGCTGCCAGCAGATTACCCTCCACCCGCTCAGCCATCATCGGCACCACTTCAGCTTCCGGAACCAGGCCATTTTTTCGCAGTCGCTGCTCGATCCATGATGGTAATCGCTGATCATCTATTGGCCAGATTTGAACCAGCACACCGCACTTATCCAGGGACTTCACCCACTTACTGCTTTGTTGAGAACGATCCAGCTTGGGTGATGTGATAAGCAGCAGGGTATCTGCTGGCGGTCTTGCTGCATATTCAACAAGGGCCTGGCTCCCATTGCGACCTATAGCAGCACTGGAGAGGCGCAGGTCAATAACACGTTTCTCTGCAAACAGGGAGAGGCTATTCGCTTCAGCAGTCAGCTCATTCCAATCAAATCCTTTACCTGCATCCAGGATCTCGCGGCTGCTATAGCCTGCATCTTTTGCAGCACGGCGAACAGCATCAGCTGATTCACCCAGCTGAAGC
>JAJRZI010000112.1 GCA_024275295.1 Gammaproteobacteria bacterium
AAAGGGCGGTGTCCTAGGCCTCTAGACGATGGGGACGTTTTGGTGGAGCCAGGCGGGATCGAACCGCCGACCTCTACACTGCCAGTGTAGCGCTCTCCCAGCTGAGCTATGGCCCCGTAAAACGAAGCGCGAATATTAGGGTAAGGGAAGCTATTTGTCCACCCCTGTTTTGCCCTTTTTCGCTTTAGCTCTTCTGCTCAATCTTGGCCCAGCTATCCCGCAGACCAACGGTTCGATTATAAACCAATTTGCCTTCGGTTGAATCCTCTTTGTCCACACAAAAGTAACCTTCCCGCTCAAACTGTAACTGCTCACCAGGCACGGCATCTGCCAGGTTAGACTCCACATAGCAGCGGGTCAGTGTGTGCAGTGAATCGGGGTTCAGGTATGCTGTAAAATCCTTGCCCTCTTTGGCCGCATCGGGTGCCGGGTGGGTGAACAGTCGGTCATAGAGCCGTATTTCAGCCGACAAGGCATGCCGGACTGAGACCCAATGGATAACGCCTTTGACCTTGCGCCCCTCTGGGTTGGCACCCAATGTTTTGGGGTCATAACTGCAGCGTAGCTCTATGATATTGCCATGCTCATCCTTAATAACCTCATCACAACGTATCACATAGGCGTTGCGCAGTCGGACTTCACCACCAGAGACCAGACGTTTAAACTTTCGGGAGGCCTCTTCGCGGAAGTCATTGGCATCAATATACACCTCGCGTGACAGGGGGATTTTGCGCAGCCCCCTGCTCTCATCCTTTGGGTGATTAGCCGCATCCAGCAGCTCCACCTTGTCTTCGGGGTAATTCTCAATAACCACCTTCAGCGGATGCAGTACAGCCATACGACGCATGGCATTTCTGTCCAGATCCTCTCTGATGCAGCTCTCCAGCAGTGCCATCTCTACCGTATTGTCAGCTTTAGTAACCCCGATGCGCTAACAGAATGTTCGTAGAGAAGCCGGTGTGTAACCTCGTCTACGCAGGCCTGCAAGGGTGGGCATGCGTGGATCATCCCAGCCATGCACGTACCCCTCCTCCACTAGCTGTGTCAGCTTCCGCTTACTGGTTACTGTGTACTGTAGTGAAAGCCGTGAAAACTCTATCTGCTGGGGATGATGGGGTGTCTCCAATGTATCCAGAAACCAGTCATACAGCGGACGGTGATCTTCAAACTCAAGCGTACAGAGGGAGTGTGTAATACCTTCAATGGCATCAGAGAGGCAGTGAGTAAAATCATACATCGGGTAGATGCACCACTCTTCACCCGTTTGGTGATGTATGACGCCATGACGGATACGATAAATGGCAGGGTCACGCATGTTCATATTGGGCGATGCCATATCAATCTTGGTGCGCAGCACCTTTGCCCCATCTGGAAATTCACCCGCCCGCATCTGCTCGAACAGCGCCAGGTTTTCTTCCACTGACCGATCCCGATTGGGGCTTGCCTTGCCCGGTTCTGTCAACGTGCCTCGGTATTCTCTGATTTCATCAGCCGTCAGATCACAGACGTAGGCTTTGCCTTTTTTGATTAGCTCTACCGCATAATCGTGCAGCTGCTGAAAGTAATCGGAAGCAAAATAGAGCCGGTCATCCCAGTCAAAACCAAGCCACTGCACATCCTTTTTAATCGAATCAACATACTCTACGTTTTCTTTGTGCGGATTTGTATCATCAAAACGCAGGTTGCACAGCCCTTGATAATCCTGGGCAATTCCAAAATTAAGGCATATCGATTTGGCATGGCCAATGTGCAGATAGCCATTCGGCTCAGGCGGAAAACGGGTGTGCACCCTACCCTCGTTCTTGTTTGCTGCCAGATCCGCATTGATGATGTTGCGGATAAAATTTGAAGGGACTGGGTTTTCGGTGTCACTCATGGTGCAAAATATTTCCTTTAGATCTCAAGTAGGTGCCATTCGGGATTGGGTTTTGATTACCCTTGTTCACGCTGCCGAATAAACTCAAGCGCCCTATCAATACGCCTCAGACAGGCATCACGCCCAACCAGGTAGAGGGTTACATCAATACCGGGGGAAGCTGCACGCCCAACAACCGCCACCCGCAAAGGCTGGGCCACCTTGCCCATCTTTAGCCCCAGGGCCTCACTGACATCAACTACCGTCTGATGCAGCGCCTCTGGTGTCCAGTCATCCAGCACCTCCAGGGCTTCACGCATCTTCTCTAACCCTTCACGGGCAACGGGCCTTAGGTTCTTCTTGGCTGCCTGTTCATCAAATTGCTCAAAATCCTTGTAGAAGAACGCGCTGATCTCCGCCATTTCAACCAGAGTCTTGGCTCGCTCCTGTTGTGCTTCAGCCACCTCTACCAGATTGGGGCCATTGATTGGATCAATATCCAAATCCCCCATATGAGGACTGAGCAGGTGTGTAATCCGCAGTGGGCTATCCGCTTTTATATAGTGTTGATTTAGCCATGACAGTTTTTCTGTATTAAAGGCAGAAGCTGCCTTATTAACATCACCAATATCAAACAGGCTAATCATCTCATCTAAAGAGAAGATCTCCTGATCACCATGCGACCAGCCCAGACGCACCAGATAGTTCAGTAGTGCCTCAGGCAAAAAGCCCTGCTCACGGTATTGCATAACACTGACTGCACCATGGCGTTTTGATAAGCGCGCACCATCATCACCCAAAATCATGGGGACATGACCATAGCGTGGTAGCTCATGCCCCAGCGCCCGCAGGATGTTGATCTGCCGGGGGGTATTGTTGAGATGATCATCACCACGGATCACATGGGTGATTCCCATGTCCCGGTCATCCACCACTACCGTCAGGTTGTAGGTTGGGGAGCCATCGGTGCGCCGGATAATCAGGTCATCCAGCTCTTCATTGTTGAACAGCACCCTGCCCCGCACCATATCATCCACAACCACTGCCCCATGGTCTGGGTTTCGAAAACGGATCACATGAGGCTCATCGAGAGAGACCTCTTTATGACGGCAGTAGCCATCATAACGCGGTTTATCCTTGCGTTTCATCGCCTCTTCACGGAGATTATCAATACGCTCTTTGGAACAGTTACAGCGGTAGGCCAGCCCCTCATCCATCAGCTTCTGTATGGCTGCATTGTAGTGATCAAAACGTTCGGTCTGATAGAAAGGGCCCTCATCATACTCCAGCCCCAACCAGGTCATACCCTCCAAAATGGCATTAACAGATTCTGTAGTAGATCGCTCCAGATCAGTGTCTTCGATACGCAACACAAAGGTGCCGCCGTGTCGACGCGCATAGAGCCAGGAAAAGAGTGCCGTGCGGGCACCACCAACATGAAGATAGCCCGTCGGGCTGGGGGCAAAGCGGGTACGTACAGTCATAATTCTCAATTCACAGGGGTCAATAATGTGGGGCTATTCTATCAGTGTTCAGCAGACAGCCGTAAGTGGAAATCTGGCCTGTGGCTGCTTTGGCAATAAATAAACACTATAAAATGTGTGAATTAAGTGTTGATTTCATATGTGCTTTTAATAATATGTACCGTATTATCTCTATCTGGGTGTCCACAAAAAATGAATGCAATTGAGAAACTGATAAAAGGACATGTTGATTTTCGTGATGGCTTCTACCATGAGAATCAGGAGTACCTACAAGAATTGGGGCGTATAGGCCAATCGCCTAAAATTGCAGTGATCTCTTGCTGCGACTCACGAGTAGATCCAGCATTTATCACAACCAGCAAACCTGGCGACCTATTTGTGATTCGAAATGTAGCAAATCTGGTTCCTCCTTATGTAGAGAAGACCAGCTCTTGGCACGGCACCAGTGCAGCGCTCCAGTTTGCAGTATGCAACTTGAAGGTTGAGCATATTATTGTTCTAGGGCATGCAAACTGCGGCGGCATCCGTAGCCTTTTCAGTGCTGAGGGGGGAACGGCTGAGGGTAATGGGTTTATTGGCGCCTGGATGCGTATGGTGGACAAGGCGCGAAAGCAAGTTTTGACAGACCCATCACTAACCACTCAGGAGGCACGAATTAGCGCCTGTGAACAGCGATCAATCCAGATATCACTTGATAACCTGAGGGGCTACCCCTGGATAAAGGATCGTATATCCCAAGGCCAACTTGAGATACATGGCTGGTTCTATACTTTAATCTCAGGAAAGCTGTTGAAGTTGGATGAGACAGAATCCCGGTTTCATGAACTTTGTGACTAAAGAAAATATCTACCTGGCCGATAACTTGTGCTCATGGAACCAGCTTAGAGAGAAGACTGGACTCTAAATCATTTAAAAATAAGATGGGTATCTCATGCACAAAACCATGGCACCAGAACAACGCACCAAACATCGTAATTTTGCCTCTTTTTCCATCCAACTCCTTGGAGAAAATGGAGAGAGAAATCATTGCAAAGCACTGAATCTATCAGTTGCAGGAATGCTATTGGAGTATAACGGGGCCAGTTTGGCAATTGGGTCCAGTGTCGATATTTTTGTCTCCCTTAATGAGTGGCAGTCAGACATACCCGCAATAGTCATTCACAGCAACAGCAGCTGCACGGGCATCATGTTTCGGGAGCCTCAACCGGATCTCTATCGGGCTGTCACTGGATCAATGCGCTGCGCTCGCCTATCAATCAACAGCCGCACCCCTATCTCAAGTAATGCAAACAATCCCTATTTAAGAGCACATGCCACATAATTGATTCACGGCAAAATTTTCACCGCTGTTGCAATAAAACGGTATTCTTTTGATTTTTGTTTAATGTGTTGAATTTCAGCAGCAGATTGTCCAGCATCCTTTGCAAAATGCCTGGCTTCTGAGATATTCATTACCTCCTTAGAAAGTACACCTTGAGCCTGTACTGATTTTTCATCAATATCTTTTGGTACAAAAAACCCATAGTCATTGAATGTGACTCTGATAGAATCATTTGCCCCTTTAAGCACCATCCAGCATCCTTTTACCTCGCAGACCTTGCCTACCATACCCTCAATCAAAATTTCTTTATTTTTCAATTTATTAAAATTATTAATCGCGTGTTCTACAGATATGGAATGAGAGATGGTAATCTCCTTTCCAAATGTTGACACATGCTTATAGTCATTGGCTAATGCATAGCCTGCATATAAGGTAATGATCATAAAAATGAATATTGCTCTCATAAGAGTCCTATTTTGGTATAATTCACTGATTATCATAGAATAAACCACATCATAATATGGCATATCTATGTGTGGCGTATTTATGAATGCCTGTAATCCTACACTAAGTGGGATAAAAAAATATATTGATCTTGCCAGCTGATCACTGGCCTGATCAAGATTAGACAATATGAAATTTAAGCCTAACCATGAATAAATTTAGCTTAGAAGGCCGGCCTCATATTGAATTATGTGACTTGCTTAAAATCATGGGGTTTTGCCCCAGCGGCGGAGTTGCAAAGAAGTTGATTGCAGATGGAAACGTCACTGTTGATGGCAAAGTGGAATACCGTAAACGATGCAAAATACGCAGTGGCCAGGTAGTAGTGTTTGATGAAAACCAGGTTACTGTTGCTGAGTAAAAGATGACTCACTGCTGATGATGCAATAAATAATCAAGGGAACAGTAATGCAGCATATTATCATCACATCTTTTTTCCTTCTCTCAATAGTAATGACGGGAACAGTTCATTCAAAGATATATAAATGGGTTGATGAAGATGGAAAAACCCACATGAGTGATAAGCCGCCAAGAATGAGGGATTTTGATGAGATCAAGGTAAAGATAAATGTGATCTCTTCCCAAAAGCCATCAATAAAGGGGGACACCACAGCAACGGACCAACATAAACCCGCAGCAAACAAAAAAGTCATTATGTATAGCGCAGAGTGGTGTGGGGTTTGCAAAAGAGCTAAACATTATTTTAATGCCAACAATATACCCTTTACTGAATATGATATTGATAAGTCAAAAAAAGGCAGGCGAGAGTACGAAAGATTAGGAGGCGGTGGCATACCTATCATACTGGTTGGCAAACAACGCATAAATGGTTTTTCTGTCTCTTCCTTCCAACACTTTTACCAAAAACCGTAACCAACACAAGCTCCCCTTTCTTGATGTCACAAACCTACCCTGTACCAACCGGCACGACACAATGTGAGATTGAAATAAAAAAAAGTCGCTTCATTGCCCGTGCTACATGCGTAAGCTGCAGAGAAGAGGCAATGACATTTCTCAAGAAAGCCAAATCAGATTACCCGGATGCCCGACATCACTGCTGGGCCTATCTCATCGGCGACCCTTCATCTGCCAGCAGTGCCGCAATGAATGATGATGGAGAGCCGGGAGGAACCGCAGGCAAACCCATTCTAAATGTTATTCAGCACAAAGGGGTTGGCGATGTTATGGTTGTTGTTATCCGCTATTTTGGAGGTGTTAAATTGGGCGCAGGAGGACTCACCCGAGCATATTCCGGGGTGACAGAGTCACTATTTTCCTCTATGCATATTGAGCAGCAGCAACCTGTTATTCAAATGAAACTCTTATGCAATTTTGCTCAATAACAATCAGTACGGCATTGGGCAGATCAACATGGTGCACAGATTAATATGCCTATCTATACGCAAGGGGTTGAGATAACACTCACTCTTCCAGAGGAGAGTAAAAATGATTTAGTCTCATTCTGTGAGGCTAACAACATCAAATATGATTAGTATTTGCTCTTGAAACGATATGGCATTGAATCGACTTATTAAAAGATATTCTGCGTACTACTCAGGCTGGTGTGTAGCCTTTGGAGAGCATAAGGTTGTGTATGATGAAAATAAGGATATCAATTGGTTGCATGGAGAGTCTCAGGTTGGCTTTGCGCTGGCACCCAAGTTAAAGAAAATTTTAGTGAGAGAGCTATTGAGCCGGCATGTGGATATCCCAGAAATCACCCTCGCTGACGCATATGTCAAGATAAACGATAAACACTATGAGTTTCAAACGGAAGATGATGCTAGAGAAATGAAGCTCTTAAAAGGTTTTTTTAAGACTCCAGATGAGATTCATATGTTTTTAACCTGCCATTTTTGTTATCCGCCTGGCACAAAAATAGTAACCTTTTCCACAAAAAAACCTTTGATCATTATGTATAAAGAGATCAAGCCGCTTAGATTAATAGTTATTTAATTAGCACCGCCGTATAACCTCATGATTATAAGGATAAAGTTTGTTTATTGTTTAGCTTGACCTTTACTGATAGGGATAAACTGGAACTATAGCTGGTGAGATGGACGCGCTAGAGGTAGAATCACCGGCCGCAGATGGCTCCAAAGCAATGGAGCAGTCAACCAGCTGGAAATAATTGTAGGAGTCTGTTGTGAGGCCTAAATCCATTACATTTCTTTGTGTCATCCTGTTTTTAATCAGCGGACTCCAGTTAATTGGATCCATGGGCTGTATCCTGATAAGTCATGGCATTGGGCCAGAAAAGGTCTTCAAAAGCACCGAGAAGTATGAGATAGATGAAAAATACCTCGTAGAACCTGAGTCAGACATCCCTACAGTCGCACCAGACGAAGATCAAACTGCCAGCGCAATTCCAGAACATATTGGTGCCGCCTCACAATATGGCCTTTGGGTTAGCTTTCTCATTCTTCTTTCAGTTGTCTGGCTGTGGCAGATGAGAACGAAAGGCGTCTATCTTTTTGCCGCAGCATGCGGTGGAAATATTGTAACCCAACTCATCTGGAAGCCTGAGTGGGTAATACAAAGCCAGGCGGGTATATGGTTCAGCCTACTATTGCCTGTTGTCTATTTTGCGGTGGTATTACCGCATTGGAAAATGCTCTGTATCCCCCTGCAAGAGAGGCCGACAAAGCCTGAAACTGATATGTTGGGGCTGGATGTTTTTAAGATTGGCACCACACAGAACAGGGCGCAAAAGCCGGAAACTGAAAAGAGCTAGTACTCCAACGAGTTAATATTGATGGAGTACTAGCAGCAGACTCAGCCATAAAGCATTTGCACATCAATACCCCCCTGCCTTGGCAGGGGTTGAGCAGGTCGTTGCCCTACAGCCCCTAACCCGCAATAAATCCATCCTTTTCTATTAAAGCCTGAGCCTGTTCAGGGTCTTGTTCATTTGCAGGCAGCGCCAAATAATAAGGCAGCTCTACTGGTTCATCGCTAAAGTGAATCACGTGGGTCTCTTGCAGTCGTTTGACTACAGATTCAACGGTATCCGCAAGACTATCAGGCGGACCAGCTGGATATTGGCTACCTAAATAATCGATCAGCTCCTGAATAGTATGCTGCCCATCTGCCAACGCTACAACCCGGCCAAGCCAGGGATCAAGCGGGGTAGATGCCTTAGGATTTTTCATATCGACCAATAAAACCTTGTCTTTATGCAAGGCATAGATGACGGCGCGAAAAAAATACTTATCTTTTTCCAAGATTAATTCCTTCATAGCGTTTTTAGACTGGGTTGTCGATTTTCGCATTGATTATGTGGCTACGACAAGTAGAGGTCTTAGCTCAGGATCCGCGATTGATTGCAGCCTCTTTTGAAGCACCTTAGTGTGGTATAAATTGTTATTCAAGAAGATACTGCTATAGTTGGATAAAAGGATAAATTTAGAGGTAGGAATAGTGAGCGAATTTATTGCATACTCAGTCCGAAAAATGCTTTCACAAGTAGGGTTGAAATCAATCAGCAGTCAGTTTTTATTTTCTTATTTTTTGATCTTTATCTGCGCTTTAACCACAGCCACCTCCCTCTATTTTTCCCTTGAGGAGAACGCCACGGCAATTGATATGGCAGGCCGCCAGCGCATGCTTAGTCAGCGACTGTCCAAAGAGGCCCTGTTGGTGGGACAGCAGGTTGAAACTTATGAAACAGTGAAAAAAACAATCACCTTGCTTGAGTCTTCACATCAAAAACTATTATCCGGTGATCAAACACAGAATATGACAGGGATCAGTGACCCTAAAATCATTGAGCAAATGGAGAAAGTAAAGGCACTATGGATAGACTATAAACAGACCATCCTCTCCTATATACAATCACCTGACAAGGAAGGAGCTGTAGCCATTCATCAGCAGTCCCCCATGGTCTTGAAGGCCATGAATAAGGCCGTTGGAATGATGACCAAGCTAGCAAATGAATCAATGAGGCAACAGCAAACTATCGCCTTTATCATGACGACAATAATCATGATTCTTATTCTATTTGTGCGAACATTTGGGATGAATGTCTTAATGAGGGAACTCAAAATGATAGAGGAGAGTCTTGATATCGTCAGTAAAGGAGACTTTTCCAAACCCATTCAGGCACCAGACTCGGAAAATGAGGTTGGACGCACATTTAAAGCCTATAACAAGATGCTGGCATGTGTGAGCGAGATGCTGGTAAAGGTAGGAACAAGCGCCGACCATATCAGTAAAATCACAGCTACGGTGACCGCGGCATTAGAGGATACCGACGAGGGCATCATCCAGCAGCATGGTGAGATAGACCAGGTAGCTACAGCAATGACTGAAATGGCAGCAACGGTACATGAGGTTGCAAAAAACACTATACAGGCCGCAGAGGCAGCCGGTCTGGCAAATAAAGAGGCTGAAGATGGCTACACGGTAGTGAATCATGCAATTGACAGTATCAGCTCCATGGCCCAGGAGGTTGAGAACGCTGCCAGCGTAATGACCCAGTTAGAGACAGACAGTCAACAGGTTGGGCAAGTATTAGAGGTCATCAAGGGTATTGCCGAGCAGACCAATCTGCTGGCCTTAAATGCCGCTATCGAGGCAGCCCGCGCAGGTGAGCAGGGACGCGGCTTTGCCGTTGTAGCAGATGAGGTACGAACATTAGCACAGCGTACCGAACAATCTACAGAGGAGATCCGCGATATTATTGAACGGCTGCAAAATCAGGCCAAGAATGCAGCTACTGTGATTGAACGCAGTCAGCTACAGGCACATAAAAGTGTGGAGCAAACCGGTAAGGCAGGCAGCACCCTAAAACGTATCGTAGATGCCGTTGCAACCATTCACGACATGAATGGTCAGATTGCGACAGCTGCTGACGAGCAGAGCCATGTAGCCGAAGATATGAACCGTTCCATCATCAGCATATCCAATATTGCCGAAAATACTGGTCTGGCAGCAAGAAAAACCGTGGGCGCAACAGCCATGATCAGTGATGAGATAACTGACCTGCACAAACTCATGGAGCAGTTTCAGATTACCGGGCAAACAAGGTCAGGCATTGACCTTTCAGTAGCCAAGGCAGCCCATTTGGCATGGAAGGGACGCCTGCGCGCCTATCTGGATGGCGAGGGCGGTCTAACCCGCGAACAAGCCGTCTCCCACCACGATTGTGCCTTCGGAAAATGGTACTATGCAGAAGGCCTGAAACGCTATGGTGATATGCCAGAGATGAAACAGATAGAGTCCCCACATGAGGAATTACATCAAATCATCCAGCAGATTATCAACTACAAAGAGGCAGGTAATAGCAGTAAGCCTGAATCCCTGTTCAGTCGTGTTGGCCCCATCTCAAATAAAATTGTAGGGCTACTTGATGATATCGAGAAGAAGGCCAACTTAGCCTAAAGTACAGAATCGTACATATCTATTCAGCATCTACTTTTATCTGGTTGTTGGTATCTCGACTTTGACGAATCAACCTGTCACTTGCAATGCTTAGATCTGATTTCGCCAATCTATCATAAAGCACAACATTGACCGTAGCCGCCAGGTTCATACAACCTATCGTTAGCACATAGACAACGGCATCAGCCCTGCCTATCACATCCTGACCGATAGTGCCGTCCTCAGGGCCAAAAATATATTAACCCGGCAGTTAAAAAGGGAGATTGCTATGTGGCGTGTGCAATCTTTCCATGTTGAAAATATTTTTGAACCTAGAAAAATCGGGGTTGTTTTAACTCAGTGTGGTAAAGTCAGTATGGCATTGAGTCCACCACCTGACCGGTTATGCAATACGAGATCACCGCCATGCGCACGGGCGATATTGCGGGCGATACTCAGACCCATACCCACGCCACCGGTATCCCGGTTGCGCGAGGTTTCCAGACGGTAGAAGGGTTCAAATACCTGCTCGAGTTCGGAGTCCGGAATACCGGGGCCTTCATCGGTAACAGTTATACACAATCGTTCTCTGCTGTCATTAATAGAGATTGTGGCGCGCCTGCCATACCTAACTGCATTCTCGATAAGATTAGTCAGACAACGCTTTAATGCCATGGGTCGGGCTGGATAAGGTTCGTCTATTGTGCCACTGATTTCCACACTGAAACCGAATTCTTCCATATCCGCCTGCAGGCTCTCCAACAATGCCATAACATCCATCAGCTGCACGGATTCGCCACTGTTGGCATCGCGCATGAAGTCCAGAGTTGCTGCTGTCATGGATTCCATTTCAGACAGATCCTGAATAAATTTGTTTTTCAGTGTTTCATCATCCAGCAGTTCGGTGCGTAACCGCAGTCGCGTGATAGGGGTTTTCAGATCGTGGGAAACGGCGGCCAGCAGGTGTTCGCGATCCTGGATATAGCGCGCCAGACGCGCTTGCATGGTATTGAAGGCGCGAGCTGCATGCCGTACTTCAACCGTACCGCTTTCATCCAGGGGTGGTCGGTAGATATCGCGCCCCAGTTCTTCAGCGGCATTGCCAAGTACGGCCAGGGGGCGAGTCACCCAGCGCACCGCCAGCAGGGAGAGAACAATAACGGCAATAAGCAACACACTGAGGGTGTGCAGTAGCCGGTGTGGCCAGGCAATTTCCAGAGGAGACAGATAACGCTCGAACCTTACCCAGCGGCCGTTGTGGAGTTTTACTTGCACCAGGAAAGTGTGATTACTTTTATGGTCATCATCCAGCTTCGAAGTGTATTGTGACTCCATCGGTGTTGTCTTGTGTGATGCTTCATGGCGTTTCTGACCCGATATATCTGGTTCAGCTTTGGTGACTGATACCAGTAATATTCGGTCATTGCCCAGGCTATCATGCAACATTCTGCGCAAATGCTCAGCATGACGATTATCTTCACTGGCATGTTCAGTTTGTGCCTCTGGTTTATCAGCAACAGTAGTGCGCAGCATTCGGGTTGATAGTGCTCGAACGATGAGATCCTGTTGGATAGCGTCGAATGAATCAAGAACACGGACGATATCGGTGATGCGCTCTTTAAAGTGTAGACCTCTCGCCGCCTCAAGTGCGGCGCCACGATCCCGTAACAGGATAAAAGCTCCCACAAGCTGGGCCACAATCAAGCCACTGAGCAGTACCCAGACCAGTCGGCCGAACAGTGTCCTTGGCAGCAGACGCATCATGTTTCCTGCTCAACTTGGGCAGTGAGTACGTAACCTTCACCACGTACGGTCTGAATTAACATAGCCTCTTTGCCGGTATCGCCCAGGCGGCGGCGTAAGCGTCCCACCTGAACATCGACACTTCGATCAAAGGGAAGCGCCTCTTTCCCACGTGTCATGTCCAACAGGTAATCGCGGTTCAACACCCGGTTGGGATGATCGAGAAACACACGCAATAAGCGGTATTCACTACCACTTAATGGGACGATGACACCATCAGGTGAAATCAGTTGGCGCGCAAAGACTTCCAACGTCCAATCGGCAAAATGAATCTGTTTTACTTCATTGCTTATTGCACTGGAGGGGAAACTATGAACACGGCGTAACACCCCTTTAATTCGTGCCAGTAACTCGCGGGGGTTGAATGGTTTTGGCAGATAATCATCTGCCCCCATTTCAAGACCAATGATGCGATCGGTCTCCTCGCCACGTGCTGTGAGCATGATTACCGGGATATTGGAGTGAGCGCGCAGATTCCGACAAAGGGAGAGACCATCTTCACCGGGTAGCATCAGATCCAACACAATCAGGTCTATTTGGCTTTTATCAAGCGCATGTCGCATACCTCGACCATCGGACACCGCAAGGGTGCGATAGCTGTTTTGTTGAAGATAATCGCGAAGCAGATTTCTAATTTCCGCGTCATCATCTACGATCAGAATCTGTTGTTGTCGCTGCATAGCGTAATTATTCCCCGTAAATTATCGTAGTGCACAAATAAATTTGTAACGCGATGTAACAAACCCCGCACCTGAAACGGTACGTTACAAAAAGGGCATTGCTCAACATACCATTCCGATTCTACAGTGCTCCAGCAAGGTTATATTGACGGATTAGTACCTTTGTCGTTAGCGCCAAAGAGAGCGCCCGTTTGGCAGAGGGTGAATACAAGAACGGAGCGACAAGCATCATTGCGCTAATTGATGCACGTACTGCCCTAACCTCTGCACGGAACAGTTTTGTGCAGGCTCGTTTTAGTTGGTATATCGCCCTGGCATACCTCGAAAAGGCCGTTGGCCGTTATCTACCGAAGAAGCTGGCCGGTGGCATTGGAGAATAAAGATCGAATGAAAAAGATATGGTTCTTTTTGGGCCTGGCGTTGCTCATCATTGTGGTATCTGCTGCGGGTTGGTGGTGGTACGAATTAGATACAAACAAGGATGGTCGCGCCGGATCTGAGACGGCCAGGGTTATCAAAAGGGATTTTTCAGCCACAGTGCTCGCGACCGGCGCGGTGAAGCCCCAGGTCGGCGCGGAGGTCAAAGTGGGTGCCCGTATCTCGGGCAAGGTAGAGCATCTGTACGCCAACATCGGCGATACAGTGAAAAAAGGGCAGGTCATCGCCGAACTTGAAAAGGCGGATCTGGAGGCAGGTCTGGCGCGGTATCAGGCTGAGGTCGACGTGGCCGAGGCAAAAATCAATGATGCCATGGCCAGGATGAAGCTTGCAGTGCGTGAATATCAGCGACAGAAAAACCTGCTCGCCAAGGATCTCACCAGTCAGGGAGTTTTTGATAAGGCTCTCAAGGAAAAAGAGGTCGCCGAGGCGGCGCTCTTAGTGACACAAAAACAACACAATGCGGCACAAGCTGCATTGCGGGAGGCTCAGGTTCGACTCTCCTACGCCACGTTAACCGCCCCCATTGCCGGTGTCGTGGCCTCGGTGGCAACTCAGGAAGGGGAAACCGTGGCTGCGGGACTCAATGCCCCTACCTTTGTCAATATCATCGACCTGCAGCGGCTGCAAGTTGATGCCTATGTGGATGAGGTGGATATCGGCAAGATCAGAGCAGGTCAGCGGGCAATGTTTACGGTTGATACTTACCCGGCGCAGGAGTTTGAAGGCAAGGTGGTGGCGATCTATCCGAAGGCGGTGATCCAGGAAAATGTGGTCAACTACGATGTAGTCATTGAAATCACCAGTCCATACCAGGGCCTGCTCATGCCCGAGATGACGACAAGCGTCACTGTCTTTCTGGAAACACGCAAAGAGGTGCTCGCCATCCCCGCCAGGGCGGTAAAACGGGAGCGCGGCAAGACCATAGTTTATATCCTCGACAATGGACAGATAACAGCACGGCAGATCAGGACTGGCTGGCGGGATGGGTCGTGGATTGAGGTTGCCACCGGTCTTAATAAAGGCCAGACAGTACTTATCGATGTGCCATCGGTCAGGGAGGAAAAGTAAATGGCAGGAGCACTACGGATTAATTGTGTGGCCTTAGCTGCCCAGACTAACAACAGGCATTGCAGGGTAATGCATCATGAATTGTCATCAAAAAAAGAACCGGAGATTAGCTATCATGTTGGAAATTGAGGATCTGGAAAAATCCTTCTCAAATGGGGAGCAGATCACACGGGTGCTCAATGGCATCTCGTTTCAGGTCAGTGAGGGTGAGTATATTGCCATCATGGGCACATCGGGCACCGGCAAAACCACACTGATGAATATTCTGGGTTGCCTCGATAAACCCACAGCCGGGCATTACCGTCTGGAGGGTATCGATATGGTCGACCTAGATGACGATGCTCTCGCGCATCTGCGCAACCATAAAATCGGTTTTGTATTTCAGCAGTTTCATCTACTGCCGCGCACCAGCGCCCTGAAGAATGTGATGCTGCCGCTTATTTATGCGGATGACTACCCCGATGATGCTGAACAGCGGGCGAGAAAAGTTCTGGAGTCGGTGGGACTGACTGATCGCGCTGATTATTCCCCGGCTGAACTCTCCGGTGGCCAGCAGCAGCGGGTGGCGATCGCCCGCGCGCTGGTGACCAACCCCGCCCTGCTGTTGGCGGATGAACCCACTGGCAACCTGTATCACAACAGTGGCGCCGAGGTTCTGGCTATCTTCAAGCAATTACACCGTCAGGGTCACACTATTATGATGGTGACCCACGACCTGGCCACGGCGGAGCACGCCGACCGCATCATCGTTCTGCAGGAGGGACGGATCGAAGAAGATCGAAAGGTGGAGCGACCGCGTGATGCCGTGATGATACCCAAGGCTGAAGGTATCGGGGAGAACAAACAATGAGCACCCGTCATAACACAATGGAAGGCATGCGTGCACTGGGCGCCAACAAACTGCGTACCTTTTTTATGATGGTCGGTACTCTTATCGGCATCGCAGCGCTGATTGTGATCATGGCCATGGGCCAGGGTGCGGAGCAAAAGGTGATGAAAAAAGTGAGCGTGTTTGGCGAACGCGCGGTGATGGTTATGGTAGGTGGACAGCGTGGCCCCATGGGGCCGCAAGCCAACGTCACCACACTGACCCAAGGGGATGTGGAGGCGGTGCGGGAACAGGTGACCGGTATCGAGGCGATGTCACCGACCGTGATGCGGCGGAACATGTCCATCAAGGTTGGCGGCGCCCAGACTCAGGCTATGGTATTTGCTGTGGAACCGGACTGGCATGAGGCCTGGGATTGGTATGCCCGCGAGGGTGAAACCATTTCAGCAGAAGATATGGCCTCAATGGCGCGTGTTTGTGTGCTGGGCACTTCATTAGCCGACACACTGTTCGGGGATGAGAACCCTATTGGTAAATTCATTCAGATCGGCAGTGTGCGTTTCCTTGTTAAGGGCGTGCTTACAGCCCGTGGTTCCAGCCCGATGGGCACGGACATGGACAACCGGGCCCTGATTCCACTCACTACCGGGCTACGACGCCTCTTTAATCAGGATTACCTGAGCCAGATCCGCCTCAAACTGAAGGATGCAGGGCAACTGGAACAAGTAGCGGTGCAGATCAGGACAATCTTGCATGATCGTCATCACATTACACCGCCCGAAGAAGATGACTTCAGGGTCTTCACGGCGGTGGAGATTGCAAAGATGATACGCGGTGTTTCGGGCACCTTCTCCTGGTTGCTGACTGCGCTCGCCGCTATCAGCCTGCTGGTGGGCGGCATCGTGCTTATGAATATCCTGCTGGTCTCGGTGAGCGAGCGCACCGGGGAGATCGGTCTGCGCCGGGCACTGGGTGCCACACGGCGGGATATATTCATCCAGTTTCTGGCCGAATCCCTGACCATCACCCTGCTGGGGATGCTGTCGGGTAGCGTGCTGGGTTGGATTGTCGCGCTGCTGGTGCGGAATTTTACTCCCATGCCGATTATGGTTTCCTGGGAACCCTTTATTCTGGCGGGGATGGTCTCTTTGCTGGTAGGCCTGATCTTTGGTATACAACCTGCCCGGCGTGCGGCCGGTCTCGAACCTGTTCAGGCTCTGCGGTGAAACTGACGAAAAATGTTGTGTTTTCTGTTGAGATCCTGGCGGCCTACAAGCTCCGCACCTTTCTCAGTATCACCGGCATGGTGGTGGGTGTTGCCTCGGTGGTGCTTATGGTGGCGGTGGGACGGGGAGCGGAGCAACGTATCCTGGATCAGATCCGGGGTATGGGCACTCACCTGATTGTGGTCAGTACCGGACAGAGTCGCGTCATCGCCGGGCGCAGGCGACAGATGAGCACAGTCACCACCCTGGTACCCGGTGATGCCGAGGCGATTGCCGAACTGTGCCCCTCTGTGTCACTGGCCGCACCAGCCGTAACGAAGAAGCTGAATGTGCGTGCCGATGGCGAGACCGTCAACACCGAGGTGAACGGCATGACTCGGGAAGGCATGGTGATCCGCAACTTTACCATTGCCACCGGCCGTGGTTTCAGCGAAGCCGAGGCAAGGGCAAAAAGGCGCGTGGCCGTGCTGGGTCCGAGCGTGGCGGCCAATCTTTTCGGTAACAGTGATCCGGTCGGTGCGCAAATCCGTATCGGCCGGGTTCCCTTTGAGGTGGTCGGCATCGCCCATGCTAAGGGTATCGACCAGAATGGTGCTGATCAGGATGATGTGATCATCGTACCGTTGATCACGGCCATGCGCCGACTGATGAACGTGAGTTATGTGCAATCCATCTATATTCAGGCGCGGGACAGTCAATCGATGACGTTGGCTGAAGCAGAAATTCGCGCACAGTTGCGCAAACGCCACCGCTTGCGCAGCAAGCCCGATGACTTCACCGTCCAGAACCAGGCCACATTGCTGGCGACTGAACGGGAGACCGCCCGCACCATGACCCTGCTGTTGGGCAGTGTAGCGGGTATTTCTCTCGCCGTGGGCGGGGTGGGAATCCTTGCGGTGATGCTGATTGCCGTCCGCGAGCGCCGCCGGGAGATTGGTTTGCGACGAGCTCTCGGTGCGCGGCGCCGAGATATACGTTTGCAATTCCTGACCGAATCGGTGTTGCTGTCAGGACTGGGCGGCGGTATTGGTGTCGCAGTTGGCGTGGGTGGCGCCTATGGGGCCGCTGCACTGGGCTATTGGGATACCCTGGTTTCGTGGCCGTCCATGGTTATCGCCCTGCTTGTATCGGTGATATTAGGTGTGTTTTTCGGCGTTTATCCGGCGACCCGTGCTGCGGAACTTGAACCCATTGAG
This sequence comes from Gammaproteobacteria bacterium, assembly GCA_024275295.1. Classification (GTDB taxonomy): domain Bacteria; phylum Pseudomonadota; class Gammaproteobacteria; order Chromatiales; family Chromatiaceae; genus WFXD01. Next base: position 17,769 of record JAJRZI010000112.1, read on the forward strand.
GCATTACGCAGTGAATAAAGATGCTTTGGTAATCACCCCGAAAAAATAGCTGCATGAAATCTACTTTTGACTGCTGCTATTATTCGGGCTGATTACCATGTGACTCCATTTAAAAAATAGAAGCACAGCTGTATTGCTATAGTTTTATCCAGCTCTAACCGATTCTATGAACGGTTGATTTACCTTCATCCGCCAGGATGAGCAGTACCCGATCGCGCCAGGCATCACGAAAACGTGTGGCTGTTTTTTCATCTGCAAAACCACCCAGGATACGGCCAAGATCTTCACCCATGGTAGGCGCTGCAGGGATACCACTTGGATCATAGATCAAGGTAACGCTATCACCCGTTGAGATGCGTTCAAATCGAAACCCCGGATCACCTGTTGCTTGAAATTGAAGCAGACCATCACGTGCAAACTGGCCACCCAAACCATGGAAGCCATTACTTGCTGCTGCACCTGTCAACTGTGTAAACACCTGACTGATAGGGCCGTTGGTTCCCTCATCCTGCGGGCCATACACTGTAACCTTGATATCACCTCGTTGTGGCATCTCATCCCCCCACAGCTCTTCCAGGGCGCGTTTAACCAGCAGAAAACCTCCGGCAACGGTTGGACAGGCATGCCCTGAGAGTTTAGCAACATCATCATAGGTGTAGCTGAACACGCCATTACCAGCACCCAGCAGATCACCGAGTGGGTCATACAAACGAATTACAGGTTTTTCAGGAAACATTAAAGATTCAGACATCATTTATACCTAGCATATTATTGAGTTGTTTAATTGGCCAATGTGTTCAATCTCAACCGAGAGATGATCACCATCAGCAAGAAACAGTGGCGGTCTGCGTGCCACACCAACACCAGAGGGAGTTCCCGTTAAGATAACCGTACCGGGCAGCAGCGTTGTATCCTGACTCAAATAGCTGACCAATTGTGCGATAGAGAATATCATATCTGCTGTATTACTCTGCTGCATCACCTGCTTATTGAGTACTGTGCAAATATTCAGCTGCTGAGGATTACTGATCTCATCCGCTGTTACAAGCACCGGCCCCAGCGGACAAAAACCATCAAAGCTCTTGCCTCGTATCCATTGCCCACCACCTGCATGTTTTTGCCATTTACGGGCAGATATATCATTGGCAACGGTGTAGCCAAGCACATGGCTCAAGGCATCCGCTTCTGATACATCCTTGGCTGCACGGCCAATCACCACCGCCAGCTCGGCCTCAAAATCCACCTCTGGCCCACGCGTACAACACTTGGGAAGCGCAATAGGCGCATCAGGATCTGTAACAGCTGTTGTGGGTTTCATAAAAACCACTGGATAGCGGGGCAGCTCTTTTCCTGTCTCACGCGCATGCTCACGGTAATTCAGGCCGATACAGAAAATATTGGATGGCACAACAGGTGCCAGTAGCGATTTAACCGCCAGCCGCCTGCCGGTTGGCGTTAGCGTTTTATACAGATCACCATCCAGCAACTCTGCAGAACCCTCCCAGTAGTCTCTGCCCAGCCGTCTGTTTTGCTGCTCATCAAGAAAACGAATGATTTTCATATTGCTTTTTCAATCATAATTATTGAGCGTTCAGCATCTTATCAATGCTTAGGCTGCTTACAAATCCAAAAGACGTAGCTGCTGCCAAGCAAAGCCACGGAGAGCGAAAAATCCACTATCACCATAGCAATCAGGAAAGGAAAATTACCCTGTGCCGCATGTGAGAGTGATGAACCCAGCACAACCATACAGGCGAGAAAGATAAAAAAACCAGTCCGGTAGAATTGCCAGATCTTTGGCTGTGGCAAGGCATAGATCCGCATCAGATTTTTTCGGCATACTTTTCTAAAAATAAACATAATCTTTAGCAATCCAATCAATATGCCAATCAGGATAGCCAACCAAAACCAGTGGCTATCAGGATTCAGCCTGTCCGCCTCCATAAGCAGGCCATGCCCTTTGAAAAAGAGCACAATACCGCCAGAGTACCAAAGCACAGCAGCCAGCAATTTAAGTTGGATTGTAGTTATAGCCATCATTAGGAATCACAAGGGGAAGCCATTACACTGCGTAACATAGTCATAGCCAAAATAGCCTGTTTTTGCCGTTAGATCCACTGTTGAACTTTTATACAGTGCATCCCATACTCTTGTTGGAACTACAAGCCGCTCTATCGTTTCATCATAAGGAATATAGATATAGTTGGATGGATCCTGCTGAGTAAGATAGGTGGTTAATCCACCGCTGTTCTCCTTTTTATCAATGACACCGCGCACCACTATTTTCTGCTCACCATCATCAACACCTCGGTTAATCTGGGAGGTAATGGTCGCAGCAACCAGCGCATACGAAATCAAGAAACTCTTTAACATAAAGATGTTTTTATAACCAATGCACTTTGACAGCGGTACCCATGTCATCACACCTATCGGTGCCCCAATAAGCAACGAGATACGCAGCATGCTGATGCCGTTCAGCGTATTATCAATATGCACTGCCTCAGAAGAGATCAGCAGAAGTGAAGCGCTTAACAGGGTAACCGCTAGTGAAGCCAATATGGCATAGAGAAAGCCCTCTCTTGGGAGCAGCTCAAAGACAATCTCATTGGCCTTTTTGTAGGTCATCATCAAGGCCAGCAAGAGCATAAATGATGCAATTGGGATCAGTACAAAGTATGAATCAATCACCACGCAAGGCCAGAGGCTCAGCATAGCCAGCACTATCAGCAGGGGGGTGATTTTATAGAAATTGATCTTTAATTGAGGTACTTCAGACATATCACACTTGTTTTATTTTTCTAGCAGTACACAGTTGACAGACCTTGTCTCACTGAGTGAAACAGCCTTTGGGTAAACCTGTTGACACCGTTCCATCGCCTGCGGGCAGCGCGGATGAAAATAGCAACCTGCCGGCGGATTGGCTGGTGATGGCATATCGCCCTCCAGATGAATCGTCTTTCGTTTTCCATCCGGCTCGGCCACTGGAACAGCTGACAGCAGCGCCTGTGTATAGGGATGCTGCGGATCATCCAACACCTCGGCGACTGTACCTCGTTCAACAATCCTGCCCAGGTACATCACAGCAACCTCATGCGCCAGATAGGCCACAACCGAGATATCATGGGTAATGAAGAGATAGGATAGCCCCAGCTCCTGCTGCAACGCCTGCAACAGATTCAGGATTTGTGCCTGGACAGAGACATCCAGCGCACTGGTTGGCTCATCACAAATAATCAGGCGCGGCTCCACCGCCAGCGCCCGCGCCACGCAGATACGCTGCCGCTGCCCACCTGAGAACTCATGCGGATAACGATCAGCTGCTGTTGCCGGGAGACCAACCTGCTCCAACAGCTGCTCTACCCGTGTGCGACGCTCCGCTGCACTACCCCCAATACCCTGAGCCAGCATCCCCTCTTCTATGATGTTATGCACCAGCATGCGGGGGTTCATAGAGGCCATCGGATCCTGAAAGATGATCTGCAGGTCTGATCGCCTGCGGCGCAATGCCTCTCCACGCAGCTGGGTCAGCTCATGATTATCAAAGCAAACCTGACCGGCTGTGGGTTTTATCAGTTGCAGAATGGCCTTGCCCACTGTGGTTTTGCCACAACCGGACTCACCCACAACAGCAAGTGTTCGACCGACCGGGATCGCCAGCGATACACCATCCACTGCGCGTACATGGCCGGCAACACGTCGGAAGATACCTTTGTGTATTGGGAAATGAACCTTTAACTCATCAACACACAGCAGGAGATTTTGGGTATCGCTTCGGGCAGTTGCGATGACATCGTCATTCACACGGCCTGTTTTTTTAACGGCCGCCTCTTCACCCGCTTGCAGATAACAGCGGACGCCCCGCTCCTCTGTATATTGATCCCACTGTGGCGGCTGTTGTCGGCATATCGTCATTACGGCATCGCAACGATCAGCAAAACGGCAGCCGACAAATTCCTGATCCAGCGGTGGCACGCTACCTTTGATAACCGCCAGTCGTTCGCTACGTTTATCCCGCCCGGGTATGGACTGAAACAGCTTCTGGCTGTATGGGTGCCTTGGCGCCTGAAAAAAATCCTTGCAGGGCGCTGTCTCAACAATCTCTCCGGCATACATCACCGCCACCCGGTCGGCCACCTCCGCCACTACGCCGAGATCATGAGTGATCAGCAGGATAGCCATGCCGGTCTCCTGCTGCAGCTGCTTCATCAGCGCCAGCACCTGGGCCTGAATGGTGACATCCAGCGCCGTGGTGGGTTCATCCGCAATCAATAGTTGCGGTCGCCCGGCCAGTGCAATGGCAATCATCACCCGCTGTTTCATGCCGCCAGAGAGCTGGTGCGGATACTCGCCAAAGCGCTGCTCAGGGTCAGGTATCCCGACCGCCTTTAACAGCTCAACCGCCCGTTCTTTGGCGCTCTGCCCCTGGCGGGCATCGTGGATGCAGACCGCCTCGGCAATCTGGGCACCCACCGTCAGCACCGGGTTCAGAGAGGTCATGGGCTCCTGAAAGATCATGCCCATGCGCCCACCGCGCTCACGGCGCATCATGCTCTCGGGCAGATCCAGCAGGCTGGTCTCTCCCAGGTGAATCGAGCCATCAACTATCCGGCCTACTGGCGGCAGCAGTCGCATGATCGACAACGCCGTCATTGACTTGCCACAGCCAGACTCACCCAGCAGGACGAAGGTCTCTCCCTTTTTTATCTCCAGATCAATCCCATCTATCGCCCGCACCGGGGAGGAGCCACTCCCCAGCCAGGTTTTCAGATTCTTGATACGTAACAGTGCATCGGACATTATCTGTCACCCCTGATGCGTGGGTCGAAGGCATCGCGCACCACATCAGAAAAAAGATTGGCCGCCAACACCAGGGTAAACATAAAGATCAGCGCCGCCACCAATGACCACCAGACGATGGGTTCCCGTGCCATCTCCAGCCGTGCGCTGTTGATCATGTTGCCCCAGGAGTTCATGGTGGGATCAACCCCGATATTGACGTAAGAGAGCACCGCCTCCGCCAGCACCAGTCCGCTGAAATCAAGCACCACAGAGATCATAACGATATGCAGTACATTGGGCAGGATATGCCGCATGATGATGGTGAAATGGCGTACGCCAAAGGCCTGAGCAGCCTGCACATAATCCAGCTCCCGCAGCTTAAGGGCCTCCCCCCGCAGCAGGCGGCACAAGCCAGTCCAACTGGTTACCCCCAGGATGATACAGAGAAACAACAGCCGCAGATCGGCGCGTTCCACCAGGCTGGTAAACTCCTCCGCATGCCTGTTCATATAGACATGCAGCATCAGGATGGCCGCTGCAATCAGCAGGACGCCAGGAATAGAATTCAGGGTGGTATAGATATACTGGATAAGATCATCCACCCAGCCACGAAAATAGCCTGCCATGATGCCCATCAGGATGGCGGCCGGCAGCATAATGAGGGTGGTCAGAGTGCCAATCACCAGGCCTGTGCGGACACTTTTCAGTGTCTGATAAAAGACATCCTCACCCACCTTATCTGTCCCCAACAGGTGATACTTGACCCCCAGGTTGGCCGCCACAAAGGCCACCAACAGGATAATACCTAGCACGCTAAAGATGACGCGCCAGGGGATGTCGGTCTTGCTTGAAGTAATCCATTGGCACTGCTGAAAAAATGTGCTGCCAGAGCGATGCCCAAGCCAGGCAATGACAATGCCGGTTATCGAGAGCCAGGCAAGCAGGGCTTCCTGCACACCTATAACGATTGTCCAGGTCACATCTGCCGCCCACTCCTGTTCCGGATTTTGCAGGTGCGCCCCACCATATTTCAAACGGGGATAGTCCCGCAGCATCCGGCCATCAGCCTGTTCAATATTCTCTTTGCTATAAAGGTGGGTTGCCAGCGGTGAGGAGTAGGTTTTCTCCTGCTGTTCTCTCAGGGGGGTTAGCAGATAATCAAGCAGGCTTTGTACTTCACTGGAATGTGTAACCTGGGCCGTTTGCGCAGCCTCTGGCAATAGCGGTTTATAGTGCACCGAATCCAACACCCCAATCAGAATATAGACACTGAGAACTACCAAAGCCCCCATGCCCATCCGGCTCCGGCCCACTGAACGCCAAGGTGTACGCAGATACTCTCTGCTGGCAGCCAGGCAGCCAAAGAGCAACATCAGGGCAATAAGCAGGAAAATCAGCGCATCTGTCCAGAGAACCACCAACTCAGGCATTGGATGGTGTCTCTGCAGTTGGTTTAATTGGGGTTTTTCTGTGTTGCATAGATTATCTACAGTGCTCAGAGTAGACAGATATTACCACTACGATAGTCGCTTACGGAAACCAATATCCAATCACGCACTCATCATTCCCAGAAAAATGATTGCACTGCAATCTCATGAAAGATTTGCTTCAGCTTGCTGCATACGCTACCTCTCTCCTGCTACTGATATGTCAGAAAATTTTACAGCGAAAATAACCGCCCACAAAAACATAACTAATTATTTTTTAACTGTTTTTTTTGAAAACAGGAATTAACCGATATTTTTAGGAAAGTGATTCTTGATATTTGTCAGACTTTTTTACAGCGGGGTGATATTGTCTAACAATCATCTAGTCAGCAACTTCCTAGGAATCTAATTGCCTAATTAATACAACAACTTAGCCTGCAACCAGTCAACTCTGGCCTGGATAATGCTCTTTTTATAGCAAATAGAGTTGAACCAACATACTTTTTGCTTAACCAGGGCTATTTATGAGACACAGCAGGCGACATTCAAGAAAAAACAGACAAAACCTGAAAAGGCTGGCAACTATGTGCCTGGTATTTGCACTGGTGGGGCTGACTTATGCAATTACACTGCCATCCACTTCCAATAAGCATCACATTGCAGATGCAAAGCTACCTGGCACGATTGTTTCAGCACATGAAACTCTTGGCTATACCGACAATATTAGAAACCCCAAGGCAGAAAAGACCAGTAGTACCCTAAACGGCACAACCCGCAATGGGACAGCAAGGCTTGCTGGCAGATTATTGGGTAGTGACAATACACCAGAAAGTGATAATTACACCCACCCGGACAATAACGACGACAATGGTGGCATATCTTCTAATCCAGAAAACAGCAGAGTACCCGGTGGCCGCGCAGATTCTGAGAATAAGATTGCCGGGTACAGCAGCACACCCAGTCAGTCAACCAATAGCAGCAGAGGCTCACCCAGCAGCGATCAAGCCGCCGGTAAAAAAATTGCTGGGAACAGCAGCACACCATCCAGCAAGCCAATCAACAACGGTAGCAGTACACCCTCAACATCAGGAAACGGGGTACCCAGCAGCAACCAGGCACCTGCTGATAAAATTACTGAAAACAGCAGCACACCATCCCATAACCCAACCAATGACAGCAGCACACCCTCGACACCAGAAAATGGAGCACCCAGCGGCAACCAAGAACCGCCTGAGAAAATTGCTAAAAACAGCAGTACACCATCCCATAACCCAACCAATGACAGCAGCACACCCTTAACACCAGAAAATGGGGCACCCAGCGGCAACCAAGAACCGCCTGAGAAAATTGCTAAAAACAGCAGTACACCATCCCATAATCCAATCACTGATGGCGGCAGCACACCCTCGACACCAGAAAATGGAGCACCCAGCGGCAACCAAGAACCGCCTGAGAAAATTGCTAAAAACAGCGGCATGCCATCCCATAGCCCAACCAATGACGGCAGCAGCACACCCTCAATCCCAGCACAAGAAGCACCAGGTGATGCTCCATGGGACATTGCTTTAAATGAGCCTGTTATAATCGATGGTACAGGCCCAATTTCTGGCCCAGTCGTGGCCGACCCTGGGACTACGGTAAGCCCTGGACATTCACCCGGAACGCTTGATATCAACGGCGACTTTATTTTGGAAGCGGGGGGATTACTGGAGATTGAGTTCGCCAGTACTGACCCCGGCCTATTTGATATTCTCGATATCAGTGGCAACGCAATCTTTGAAGCAGGAGGTATAATTGAATTCAGTTTTATCGATGGCTACGTGCCACTCATCGACGACAGTTTTGAATTTCTTTTAGCCAACTCAATTATTGATTTAAACTGGAACAATCCAAACTGGCTAACTCTGTCAATCATTGGTTTGCCAACAGGCTTAGGGTTCACTATAGATCATACCCAGGCTGATGATGGACGCGCGTCATTAACCTTCAGGGTTATCTCAGCATCAGGACAAACCACTACCGTACCTGAACCCGCAACCCTTCTCTTGGTATGTTTAGGTGTTATCGCCATGGCTTACCGACAAAAACAGCTAAAAGGATAAGTTAACAGGCTGTTAAAAAACAGCAAATCTGCAGACAACATCGCCTTGATCCTGGCTGGAATGGCCGGCACCGCATTATTGTAAAACATAGTATTTAACTCAGATATTGACCACACGCCGAATGCATATTTTCTTCATTTACAAATAAACTTTTTCACCAACCCGCCGCTGTTTATTCCTGTATAGGATAACTTCAGAGGATAAACAGTGAAAATCAAAGCCAAACTGATCATAGGCGGAGCAACCATAGGTGCCCTGCTTCTGGCTACACTGGCGATAGCCAGCCTCTCGTTTAGAAACCTCAGCAATGGTTTTGGTGAGATCGTAGAGAAGGCAGACACAGGGACTGGCAATGCTCAACAAACAGAATCCATGGTTGTTCAGGCTGATAACCATCTGTCTGGTTTATCCCGTGGCATGTCAGCCATTGCAGAGGACATTGCCCACACCAATCAAACCGTGAAGATCCTGGAACGCAAGATAAAAACCATATCCACCACCCTTGATGATCTAACAGAAAGCATGGAAGCGGCGGTAGAAGAGATGCCTGAGGGAGAGGCTCGTTACAGCCTGGAAGATGCCGCAGATTCAGTTGGAGATATTAAGGAGATCATGCGCAGGGAGGCCTTGATCAATCTTGCCAATACCATGAAAAAGATGGATGAGTTTACAGCAAGTATTGGGGTACAAGTTGGAGGGGTAACGGCACTCGCAGAAGAACTTAACAAGGTCAAGCAACTCAGCACCGAGGTAGTCTCCGCCAACCAGGGTATCAGCACCCTGTCAGAAATATTTAAAGACGAGATTAGCGGCTCAAGCTTTACCATCAGCGCAATTTTGCTGACCGTTATAGCACTCTCTTTTGTTAGCGCCATCATACTGACCATGACCATTACAAAACCACTGGAGAAAGTAACAGAAATTGCACGGGATATTGCAGAGGGAGAAGGCGATCTGACCAAACGTCTTGATGAGTCTGGTAAAGATGAAATTGGTGAACTGGCCCATTGGTTCAATATCTTTGTTGGCAGACTTCAAATCCTGATCAGTGAGGTTCAAAACGCTTCAAGCGATTGCCTAAGTGCCGTGCAAGAGCTTTCACAGACTAATCAAAAAGGGAGTGAGGGGGTTCAGCACCAACAGATACAGACCGAACAAGTTGCAACAGCACTTACCGAACTGGCATCCACAGTACAGAGCGTGGCCCATGATGCGGCGCAGGTCGAGCTGGCCGCAGTGAAGGCTGATGAACATGCCAATGAAGGAGAACAAGTAGTCAATCTAACCATGGACACCATTAATGCGCTAGCCCAGGAAGTAGAGCAATCAGCCGATGTTATCCTTCAGTTAGGTCAACAAAGCGATAAGATTGGTGACGTTCTCAATGTAATAAAAGGGATCGCCGAACAGACAAACCTGCTTGCACTTAATGCAGCCATTGAGGCTGCCAGAGCAGGGGAGCAGGGGCGAGGTTTTGCTGTAGTAGCCGATGAAGTTCGTACCCTTGCAGGACGCACCCAGCAAGCAACCCAAGAGATACAGGCGATGATTGAACATGTTCAATCATGCACAACACAAGCAGTTAAAGTCATGGAGCAGGGCCGCAACCGAGCTCATGAGAGCGTACAACAAGCAAACAATGCACAGACTGCCTTAAAGGAGATCACCGCCTCTGTAGCGGGGATAAAACAGTTGGTATCTCAGATTGCATGCGCCACGGAACAGGAGAGCACAGTAACCGAGCAAATCAGCCAGAGCATGGAGGTCATCAATGGCGTAGCAAACGAGAATGGTCAGCTGAGCCAACAGGCCGCAACCAGCAGCGAACAACTCTCAGCGATGGCCCATCAATTTCAGGAGCTGGTGGGAAGATTCAAGGTTTAGGTCGTTTTTCAGAAATAATTGTCAGGTCGAATTCAGCTCACAAACTAAAAGCTATATTTTACATTCAAAAACAGTCGGTCATTATCACCGATGCGTGTAAACGGCCGTTTATCACCACCATCGTAGGCCACTATGCCGCCTATGAGTCTGATATTTTCTGTCCATTCATAATCACCCTGCAAACGGGCAACTCCCCCTCCCTCTTCCGGTGTTCCAAACAGAAGTGTAAGCAGGGTCACTTTTAAGCGGGCATGCATAAACTCTCCTGAGTAGCGCAGGGCAGTTTGCCACTCATCTTTTTTTATACCTTGAGTTGCCAGAGCTAATTTATAGCTGTGCAGGTGTCGATCAACAACTTCCAGTGACAAGGTCGTATCATCAAAGCCACTATATTCAATACCCAGCAGCATATCGGTCTGCTGTTTTTTTTGACCTGCAACGGTCACAAATTCCACGCCTCTAAAGTAACCCACTTCACCTTTCATCAGCCAGTTTCCAAATGCTGCATTTGTGGCAAGACCCAGCATGGTCAGGCGACTGTGTTCTAATATTGTGGCACCATTTTTCAACACTTGATGAGGCCGGTCATCAAACAGTCGCGCCCAGTAGAGTGAGAGATCCCAACCACTAAAAAGCCCATTGAGCGCCACCGCATATTCAAGATTACTGCGATTCTTGTTCGGGGTATTGTCGATTATGGGCACACTCTGCCCGGCATAGAAGTCACTACCGGGTTGCGCTGTTTTATTAAAGCGAATCTCCTGAATTGTGAGTGCCGATAGATTCCAGCTACCCCAGTAGTAGTCCATACGCGCCATGGTGAGCGGCAGACGCAGATCCTCAATATCTACCAGCCCCAACTCTCGCTGATCCATTGGGTTCAGCACATCGGTTACTCTAAGGTTGTCTGACTTCCCCCACACCACCAGCTGGCGACCCAACTTTAGATCAAGTGATCGGGTCAGACTACCTTGTATCCAGGCCTCTCTGAGTTGTGCCTGGCTCTCCTGGCTATCAAGTTGCGCATGGGTGTAGTTGCTACGCCCCTGGATTTGGTAGACAAGATCATGGGAGAGATTCGTCTCTACATAGCCTTTCCAGCTATCAATTAGATCAACCCTAAGCTCAAGTTTGAGAGAACCGCGTAGGCGTGACAAACCACGATAATCGGTTTTACCTGCTGCAGGTGAACCCTGTGCATAGTTATAGCTACTGGATAAAATCAGTGCGCCATTGAGCTGCCAGGGAGAGGGGGAAGTATTGCTGATGCTATTGCTATCCGTTGCCTGTTCGGCATTATCAAAAGCGCCTTGTTCTGATTTTGCATCATCACCAAAATCATCCAGCAGATCTTCCATGTCCGGCTTAACTGCATCTTCATCAAAGTCATCCATGACGGCATCCAGATCAGCATTATCTATTTTTTGTTCAGCTGCCAATAAAGGATTAATACCTATATATGATATCAGCAGTATAAATAACAATCTGCTTTGCATCACCTGAGACAACTACAGTCCTTTTTCAAGACGGCGTAGGCTAAACATCTCTTGATCCAGCGCCTGATTAAACTTTACATTGTAGAAATTGAGTTCTGTTTTGTGCTGTGTCTTTTTATTTTTCTTGGTGGTCATGGTACGTTTTGTTGCAAACCAGATACCATCAATTAACTCTATCTTTTGGGAATCCATGTATTTGATACGTCCACCCTCATTTACCCAGAGTACACCACGCACAATCATGTAATTATCCTGCCTTACGAATAGTACTGACTTGGTGTAGCCTGTCTCTTCAATCTCTTCCTTTGTCTTTGGGATGGCTTCAATCATCCAGGTCTTGGCGCCGCGTACCTTTTTTTCATTGAGGATGCGAAAGTCATAGGCATCCAGATTTTTACTGGTCATATCTGAATAATTGAAGTCCGACCCCATGAAGGATCCACTCTTGTCGCTGGATGCAATACGTTTTGATTTGCCCAGTGCAGGCAGGTACAGCCACTGATCATCGTCCTTGCTGTATTCGTCATAATCGTAGGTCAGGAAGCCTGTGTCTTTTACATCTGCGGGCATCATAAAAAACATGATGCGCTGTTTGTCCTTACCTTTATCTTTGGTGTAGTTACGAATTTTACGCGCACGCTTGTTACCATTTTTGTCAATCAGCGTCATAACCATATCCGACACCCCATTGTCACCATCATCACGATCATCTGCCCGCTCCATGATCTGGCGTGCTGTCAGATCCGCAGCCTGCAACGGTAATACAGTGGTCATTAGCGTCATGCATAGCAATAACATATATCTCATATATTTACTCCTTAACAGCTGCTGCATCCAGCTTGTAAATCAGTGTCATCAAGGCAGGAGCCAGAAAGAAATCGGCCAATAATGCCATGGCAATAGAAAACCCTGTAAGCAGGCCAAAATTGAATAGATTGGTTAGTATTGAGAACATATAAATGCAGAAGCCAATACAAAGCACGATGGATGTTACCAACATGGCCCGCCCGGAAGTCAGCAATGTATGGCGTACTGCATCTGCGACATCACCTGTCTCTCCATAATAGCGGCGGAAGTTATACATAAAATGGATAGTGTCATCCACCGCCAGACCAATTGCGATGGAACCGATAAGAATTGTAAAAAGATCCATTGGCAAGTCAAGCCACCCCATTACACCGACCGTGAGGATGATGGGTATGAGGTTTGGAATCATGCTGATGAGCCCCATCCGCAGATCACCCATCAGCAGGATCATCATGAGGGTGATAACAACTACAGCAATAACATAACTGCGTGTCATGCTGTAAATAGTGGCTGTCATGGTGCGGCCAAGCAGTGCATTGATCCCTGTAACTGTGATCTCAACATCATGGCCTAACTGCTGGTGAAAACGCTTTTCAAGATCCACTGACAATCTATCCAGGTATATTGAGTCAGTCCATGGCATCTTTATTGTAAAACGTGCTTTACTAAATTGACTATCTACAAAATCTTCCAAATCATCAGAGCCACTATTTTCAAATAGCAGAAACTCCTGTGCAATCAGGGCATGGTTATCCGGTACTGTATAAAATGCCTGTCGGTTCTCGTTCAGGGCACGGTTGGTCTCTTTGATAATGTCTACTACAGAGAGCGTCTTTCCAATGATGAGTGGGCCATCCTTGATCTGTTCAACCTCATGCTTAAGGCGCTCTAATCCCTTTATGATCTTTGGGTTATACAGGCCATTTTCTTTGCCCGTATCAACTATCACTTCAACCATACTGGCGCCACCCATTTTCTGATCAAGAAAATCTCCAGCCTGGCGAACGGACATGGATTCAGGCATCCATTTATAGGGTTCATGCGAAAACCTGACCTGCATTGCACCTAGAATACCAATGACAAGGATTATGCTACTTAGTGCAAGCACCAATTTATAGCGACTGGTTGCAAAGTTGGCAATGCCAATGGCCATCCTATCCATTCTTTCATGACGCCGCCCTGCACTCACACTCCTTTTTGCTTTTAATGGGATAACTGATAGCAATGCAGGCAACAGTAAAATGGTAAAGAAGAGTGATATTAAAACACCGCTACTCGCCAATATTCCAAGATCAGAGATTGGGGCAACCTCTGCACCGGCAAATGAGGCCAAACCTGCGGCAGTGGTTAGACTGGTCATCACAATAGCCAGGCCAGAGTGGCGCATGGCATAGACTATGCTCTCCTCTTTGCCATTACCCTGTTGTAGATGACTAAAGAAAATGGCCAATACATGTACCGATGCACCAACGCCAACGGCCATTAGAAAGGAGGGTAAAATCTGGGTCGGCAGTTTAAAAGCTATACCCGCTATGGCCATAACACTCAGGGTAGATACCAATGAAAGGATGACCACTAAAAGCGGCAAAACCACACCAGAAATTCGACGAAACATTATGAATAACGCAACAGCTATTGTTGCCAGTGCAAGCCTGATAAAACGTGTCATGTTGGTTTGCATGGTCTGTTTCAACATATACATCACTTCCGGGCCACCACCAATACGCACCTGAAAATCCGGCCCATTGTAGCGCTCGGCAATCCGATGTACCGCATCCACCAATTCATTGTTCTCTGCATCTGTAATGAACTCGCGTTCTACACTGGCCACCTCCATATCACCCTCAAACACATCATCAAACCCGTCCATCACCTCCTCTGTCTCTACCCCTATACTGCTGTAGACATCAGTTTTAATAACAATAACTGTGGTTGTAGTGTCACCTGATAGCAGCAAATCACGATAGAGCGGATTGCTTATCGCACGTTGTTTTACTGCAGCTAATGCATGGGCATCCTCCGGCCACTGTTCCAACAGATCTTCAACAATCAGTGTCGATGCCTCACCACGGGTATTGCGGGCATTGATCAGGCTGGTAATATCATCCAAGTAGGGCACATTGTCACGCAGCTCTTCATGCAACTGCTTAAGCCTGGCCAGAAATTCAAGATCAAATACATCCGCTGCAGTGACTGCAACAACCAGCACCCCATCTCGCCCGAACTGATTACGAAAACGGTCATAGGCGGTCATTGCTGGATCATCAGCATGCAGGAAACCTTCCGTTGAGGTATCCATGGTTAACCTGGATAACTGTGAGGCAAGCCCTATAACCAGAATAAAAACCAGAAACAACACCTTCCAGTGGTTGCAATAGATCAGATGCGCAAAATGCTCAAAGCCATCTTCTATTTTTTGTCGTAGCTCAATATCCATGGGATTGTTACCTGGAATGGGTAATCTGAAGTGCAGCCAGAACCAGCTCACTCACCTGCTCTGCTGCCTGGGCCATGGAGACGGATTGACCAGGCGCCTTATTCTCAGCATGGCGGGCTAATATACGCAAACGGATAGGTTCATTGACGGCATAGAGCATGATGCTGCCAATCACCATCATATGGACAAAGAAGCTATTAACCGGCCGGAACAGACCCTGTTTGACGCCATCTGCCAGCGCATCATCAAGCACCCCAAGCAGCCGGGTCATATGCACCAATGCGTGATCAGGCAGATGACGACCACCACCAGCCACCTCACGTAGCATGATTGGTGCGGTACATCCCATCTCCTTGGTATTGCGTGCAATGACAGTCACAAATTGTCTAATCTTCTCTTCGCAGTTATCTGTCACCGATACCGCAGAGCAGACATCATCTGCAATACAACCCAAGACCCTATCCAGGACAGCGTTATAGAGCGCCTCCTTGTCACCAATACGATAATAGAGTGTCGCTTTGTTTACATTGGCACGCTGGGCAATATCATCCACCCTGGCCCCGGCAAACCCTTTTTCAGCAAATTCATCTGCTGCAGCCCGTAATATGGCATCATCACAGCTCTTTCGGCGCACAGCCTCTGAAGCATCCAGCATAAGTCTAACCATAAAGTTTAACTAAACGGTTAGTTTAAGATTACCTAAGATTATGTCAAGTACTATGTAAAGCATCTTGACTATATTGTTGGTACGATCGAATAGACTTTACAAACACCAAGCCGGGCTTGGGGGTAATTATGGCTATAAAACTTAACTCATTCGTATATAGCAGTATCACCTGGGCCATAATATTATTTTGCCCATTGGTATCCAATGCTACTGAACTACCTAATACAGTGGATTCTATTCGCTCAAGCATTGTAGCTATAGGGACTATCATGCCTATGCGCAGCCCTAAAGCTCAATTTATGGGCACTGGGTTTGTAGTAGGAGATGGACGCCATATTATTACAAATAATCATGTAATCCCTGAAATAATGAACTATGCCAAGCTAGAGACACTGGCTATATTTGAAGGTCGTGGGAAACAAGTTAAAGGACATAAAGCTACAATAGTTGCTAAAGATAAAATTCACGATCTTGCATTGCTAGCGATTATCGGCGATCCATTACCCGCACTAAAACTGGGAGATTCTGCAACTGTACGCGAAGGTGAGTTATATGCCTTCACGGGTTTTCCTATTGGCATGATACTGGGGCTCCATCCAGTAACCCATCAGGGCATTATCTCCGCAATTACCCCCATTGTTATCCCCGCACTGAATTCACGGCAGTTAAAGGCAAAACACATCCGCCGTATGAAAGATCCTTTTAGCGTCTTTCAATTGGATGCAACAGCCTATCCAGGTAATAGTGGCAGCCCATTATATTCTGTAGATACTGGTCATGTAGTGGGAGTAGTGAATAGTGTTCTAGTAAAGAACACCAAGGAGTCAGCACTGACAAATCCAACCGGGATTAGCTACGCTATTCCTGTAAAATACGTCCACCAACTACTGAATAAAAAAGATGGCACTCTTATACAATGAGTCACTCTTTACAGTAGTTGCCAATTAAGTCTTGCATCTACTTCTCACCTCAAGCAGGAATAGTAGAGCATTTTATATATGAATCTTACGGTACTGCTTGGCATCAGCTGGAAAGGTGATGTTTTTCTCTTGCACGGTGGTATCAATGCACATTTCATCTTCTTCGACTCTGTCTTGATGCAGGGCAATGGATGCGGCCAGTATCTTTTCATGACCTCTACTGCCGATACGCTTTCTGAAGTAGGTTAGCTCTGAAGGATCACAGGGATATTGCCATTGGAATTCAGCCTCTACCGGTGAACATCTGGTAGTAAGGATTTTGCACCCATCGATGAACCAACGTTTCATCACTCAGGTTTTCAAGATGCTTGAGACGGTGTTTGTCAACATAGTTGTCGCCTCGACCTACGCAGCCTGATTTAAATCAGGCTCATCTTTCTCCGGGTTCAACCAGACCTGGTCCGGCAGTTCCCAGTTCCTGATTTCACCGCTCCAGCGGTTGGGGTGACGTGC